>CAMDBZ010000144.1 GCA_945889565.1 Thermoflexus hugenholtzii JAD2
AAGATGTCCATGGTGATGGTGAGGCCGATGGCGAAGCCGCCGACCTGCGGGGCGCGGCGGTCCACCGCGGTGCCGAAGATGACGGTGACCAGGAAGAAGGTAAGCACGACCTCGATCGCGACGCCCTGCATGAAGTCCACGCCGGAGAGCGCGGGGACACCATTGGCGACATCGCGCAGCGTCTCCGGGAACATGAGCAGGGCGAGGGCTCCGGCGATGCCGGCGAGCAGCTGCACGACGATGTAGGCCGCAGCGTCGAGGGATGCGATGCGGCGGGTGGCCCACACCCCGATGGTGACGGCGGGGTTGAAGTGCCCGCCGGAGACGCGACCGAACGCGGTGATCATGATCGCGATGGCAAGCCCGTGCGCGAGGGCCACGCCGATCAGGCCGGCGCCGCTGATGATCGCGCCCGCGCCGATGAAGATGAGTGCGAAGGTGCCGATGAACTCGGCGGTGAGGCGACGCGCGAGCTGGGCGTTCATCGTTCCCCCGCGGTGCCGCTGCTACGGGCCGTCCACCGGCCGCGTGCGTATCTAAGCAAGGATCCGCTCACAAGTCAATACAGGTGTACAGATCCGCGGTTGGAGCGGGCGTTGACGTGGACAGCGCTCGCGCCTACCTTCCGCGGCGGAGGCGCCCATGGGCTTGGCACGTTCGATGGCGACGGCGGCGGCGTGCGCGCTGCTGGGAGCGGTGGCCGGGCGGGTGGCTGCGGCGGCGCGCGAGCAGGCGGCGGCCGGGGAGCCGCTGCGGCTTGAGGCCGCGCAGATCACGGTGCGTGGCCGCGACGTGGTGCCGGGGCTGGTGGCGGCGCTGCGCGTGAACGATCGGCCATGGTCGTACCTCGGGGTGCCGGCGTGGCTAGCGGCGTTCCTGGTGAACTTCTCGCTGATCGCGGCGAGCCGGGAGCTGGAGCCGGTGATCGGGCTGCTGCGCGGGGGCGCGCGCGAGGTCAGCGCGGGCGCGCCGCGGCCGGCGGTGTGGACCGTGGAGACTGCGTCGCCGGCGATGCGTCCGCCGGCGGGCGAGGGCGTGTTCCACCGCTTCGCGGACTGAGCGCCGGTCGGCGCCCCTTACGCCCCACGGAGCGGGCGAGGGGGGAGTGAGCGGACGCGGGGCGCACGTCGCGCCGCGGGGACCCTCACCCCCGGCCCCCGCTCCCCGCGCGGCGGGGCGAGGGGGACCGAGCAGAAGGCAGAAGAGGGACGCGCGTCATGCGTGCGGCCGCTGTGCACAAGGCGGTAAGGCAGGGGGGCGTCGATGTGGGTGGTCGCGGCGGTGAGGGCGCGGGTGCGGCGCGTGGCGCTGACCTCGGCGCTGGTGCTGGCGGCGGCAGCGGTCGCGTGCGGCGGCGACGACGAGGGCGCTGACGTGGCGGCCCCGGCCGGCGGCGCGGCGACAGCGACGGGGGCAGCAAGCACGGCAGCTGCAACTGTGGCGGGCGGCGGCGGACAGGTGTCGATCGCGAGCCGCTCGTTCGGGGCGCCAGCGCGAGTGAAGGCCGGCACGCGGGTGACGTGGACGAATCGCGATACGGTGTCGCACACGGTGACGGCCGATGATGGGTCGTTCAAGTCGGGCAACCTCGCGACCGGCGCGACGTTCAGCCAGGAGTTCGCACGGGTGGGGACGTTCGCGTACAAGTGCTCGATCCACGCGGAGATGGCGGGCAGCGTCATCGTCGAATGACGCGGCGCGCGCCGGCGCACGGCCCACCGCGCAGGCGATCGCGTGGGCGCGCCGGGCGCCGCGCCGCTTGTCGACGCTGCGGGGCGTTGCGTATCCTCGACCGCGCGAGGGAGGAACGGCGTGGAGGTCGCAGCGGTACTGGTGGCGGCGTACGTGCTGGGCGCGATCCCCACGTCGTACGTCGTTGTGTATGCGCTCACGGGGCGTGACATCCGCGGCATGGGCACCGGCAATCCTGGCACGATGAACGTGCTGGACAGCGTGGGCCTGCGCGCGGCGTTGATCGTGGCGGCGGGGGACGTGTCGAAGGGGATGGCGGCGGTCACGCTGGCGTACGCGGCGGGGCTGAGCGACTCGGTGGCGGTGCTGGCGGGCATGATCGCGGTGCTCGGGCACGACTACTCGGTCTTCTTGCGGCTGGACGGCGGGAACGGTACGGCGGCGGCGTTCGGCGCGCTGATCGCGTTGCTGCCGCGCGAGACGCTGTTGATGGCGGCGCTCGGCTTCGCGGTGTGGGGGTTGACGCGACAGCGGCGCATCGGCGGGCTCGTGGGGCTCGCCGCGTTTGTGCCGCTGTGGGTCGTGTCGCAGGAGCCCGAGGTGAAGGTCGTCGGGTCGATGGTGATCGTCGGCTTCACGCTGTTGAAGATCATTCGCTTCGAGGGCTTCCAACCGGCGCGCGGGGGGCGATGACCGCGTTCGCGGAGACGCTGGAGCAGTTTCGCGCCGCGGTGAGCGGGCCGGCGGCGGAGGTGCCGCTCGTGCGGGCGGCGCTGCTGGTGGCACGCGCGGAGTATCCGGCGCTGGACATCGACGCGTACGAGCAGCGCATCGGCGAGCTCGGGCGGCGGCTCGAGGCGCGGGTGCACCCGGCGGACGCGCTGGCATCGCAGCTGCGCGCGGCGAGCGCGTTGTTGTTCGAGGAGTGCGGACTGCGCGGGGACCGCGAGACGTACGGCGACCCGCGCAACCTGTACCTGAACGACGTGCTGGATCGGGGCTCCGGGATCCCGGTGTCGCTGGCGATCGTGTACGTGGCGGTGCTGCGCGGCGCGGGGCTGCCGGCGGACGTGGTGGGGCTGCCGGGGCATGTGGTCGTGCGGGCGGGCGGAGCAGAGGGCGTGTTCGTCGATCCGTTCGAGGCGGGGCGGGTGCTGTCCGCGGACGATTGCCGGCGCCTGGTGCGCAACGTGTACGGGCGGCGGACGCCGTTCCGCGAGCACCACCTGGAGCCGATCACGGGGCGCCAGACGCTGGCGCGGGTGCTGCAGAACCTCAAGGCCGGCTACCTGCAGGGTGGCGACGAGGAGCGGGCGGGCCGCGTGATCGAGCTGCTGCTGGCGCTGTGGCCATGGGACCTGGACGAGCGGCGCGACCGCGGGATGCTGCGGGAGCGGCTGGGCGAGTACGGGGCGGCGCTCGCGGACCTGGAGGCGTACGTGCGGTATCGCGGGTCGGCGCGCGACATTCGCACGGTGGACGAGGCGGTGCGCGCGCTGCGCCGGCAGATCGGCGCGGGCTGAGGCGGCCGCGGTGGCGTGAGGCGAGGGGCACTGGTAGGCTCGACCGGCGCGCGCGGGTCTTTGCGCCGTGGCTGCGGCGCAGCCGGTGTCGCCGCCTGTGTCGCGCAGTGCACTCGAAGTGTGTGTGCGCTCGACGGATAGGGACCGCCATGCGTGAGCCGTCGGAACGATCGAGCGAGCGGGTGCCGTCGCGCATTGTGCGTGCGCCGGCGAGCGAGTTTCGCGTGGTGTACGAGACGATCGACTACGACACGGCGCACGCGCTGCAGTTCATCGACATCACGGCGGATGTGCGGCGGTTCGTGACGGCGGCGGAGATCGTCGACGGGCAGGTGGCGGTGGTGTCGTTGCACACGACGGCGGCGGTGGTGGTGAACGAGCACGAGCCGCTGCTGTTGAACGACATGGCGCGCGTGCTGCGTCGGCTGGCGCCGGCGGACGACTACTACGAGCACAACGACTTCTCGATCCGCACGGTGAACATGACGGCGGACGAGCGTGAGAACGGGCACGCGCACTGCCAGCACCTGTTCCTGGGGACGAGCGAGACGATCCCGATCCGCGCAGGCGAGCTGACGCTGGGGCTGTGGCAGAGCGTGTTCCTCGTTGAGCTGGATCACGCGCGGCGGCGCACGGTGCAGCTGCACGCGATGGGCGTGGCAGGCGCATAACTCGCGCGGTGACGGTGACGCGCATCCTGCACGCGGCCGGCAATCTGCAGGCGACGCTGGCGCTGGCTGAACATCCGGCGATCGATGCGATCGAGGCGGACCTGTGGGTGCGCGCGGGCCACGCGTACGCGCAGCACGCGCGGCCGCTGTGGCCGCTGCCGCTGGCCGTGAGCAGGCGCGGCGTGCACACGGACGCGCGCGATGGCGTGACGCTGGCGAACCTGCTGGCGGCGGTGCATGGGCGCGCGGAGCTGGTGATCGACCTGCGGTCGTGGCTCGGCGATCCCGCGCCGGACATCGCGGCGGCGCTGCACCGGCTGCCGGAGCGCTCGCACGTGCTGATCACGTGCGAGGTGTGGGCGATCGCGGATCGGCTGCGGGCGTGGTTACCGGGCGTGCGCGTGGCGTACTCGGTGCGGTCGGAGGGGCAGCTGCGGCAGTTTGTGCAGGGGCAGATCGAGGGCTCGCTGGCGCCGACGGCGGTGATGGTGCGACACACGCTGCTGCACTCGGCGGCGGAGGTGGCGGGGCTGCGGCGATGGGCGCCGAGCGTGGGCGCGTGGACCGTCGACAACCCGGCGCGCGCGGCGGAGCTGGTGGCGTGGGGCGTGGACTCGGTGACGAGCAACTCGGTCGGGGTGCTGGCGGGAGTCACTCGCGAGGTCAGTCACTCGCCGTGACGGGGTCACGCGCCTAACGGGGTCACTCGCCGTGACGGGCAGCTCCAGGGGGTGACGGGGGGCCGCGGGGCGCGGCGCAGCTCGGCGCGGGCGCGCACCGGGGAGCCCTCACCCCCCGGCCCCCTCTCCCCGGGGCGGGGCGAGGGGGAGTCACTCGCCGTGACGGGCGGCT
>CAMDBZ010000145.1 GCA_945889565.1 Thermoflexus hugenholtzii JAD2
GGTCGTCGGCGCGGCCCTGGAACCACACGTAGCCATCGGCGTCGATGGTGGCGCGGTCGCCGCCGACGACCCACTCGCCGCGCAGCACGGCGGCCTCCTCGTCCGGGCGGCGCCAGTAGCCGAGCATCAGCCCGGGGTCAGAGCGGTGCACCGCGAGCAGGCCGGCGACGCCCGGCGGTAACGGGTCGTCTGGCGCGGTGGGGTCGTCGGCGAGCACGGCGACGCGGCGGCCGGGCTGCGCGTGGCCGGGCGAGCCGGGCCGCGGGGGCACGGCGGGGCCGCTGGAGACGTAGGTGCTGACCTCGGTCATGCCGAGCGACTCGTACAGCTCGCTGCCGGCGCGCGCGCGCCACTCGGCGGCGACGGCGGGCGGCAGCGGCTCGCCGGCGCAGAGGCCGTGGCGCAGCGCGGACAGGTCCGCGTCTTCGGGGCGGCCGTACTTGAGCAGCTGGCGGAACACCGTGGGCACCGCGGCGAACACCGTGACGCGCTCGCGCGCGAGCAGCGGGGGCCACGCGGCGGGGTCGAGCCCAGCGGCGACGAGCACCGCGTGCGCGCCCACCGACCACGGGTCCATCAGGCCGACGCCCAGCGTGTACGACCAGTTCAGCGCGCCGGCGTGCAGCGTCACATCGTCGGGGCGCAGCGCCTGCCAGGCGTCGCCGTGCATCGGCGCGCGGCCGCGGAGCACGCGGTGTGCGTGCAGCACTCCTTTGGGGCGGGCGGTGGTGCCGGAGGTGTACTGCAGGTACGCGGCGTCCTCGGCGTACGTCGTGGGCAGCGGTGGGCGGCTCGCCGGCGGGGCGTCGAGCGCGTCCGGGTGCAGCACGCGGCAGTGCGCGGGGAGCGTGGCGTCGAGGTCGCGATCGCGGGTCGTGAGCAGCGCGGCGGCTTCGGCGTCGGCGGCCACGAACGCGGCCTCGGCGGCGGTGAGCTGCGGCGAGGCGGGCACCGGCACGAGGCCCGCGGCGACGGCGCCGAAGAACGCGAACGCGTATGCGGGTGAGTGCGGCAGCAGGATCACCAAGCGATCGCCGGGCGCGAGCCCGGCTGCGAGCAGCGTGCGCGCGGTGCGCTCGACGGTGGCCCAGGCCTCGGCGTAGCTCCAGCGTTGCACGCGCTCGCCGTCGACGAAGCTGAAGGCGAGGCGCGGCGCGGTGTGCGGGTCCGCGGCGTGCGTTTCGAGGCAGGCGCGCGCGAGGTTGAAGGGCTCGCCGCGGGTCGAGGCGTCGGCGCGCGTGAGCGCGACGGTCACGGCGCCTGCTCGACGACCGCGGACATCGAGCCCTTGCAGCGCTTGATGCGCGGGTCCGGGCCGTAGGCGTGGATCTGGCGCTGGTGGCCCGTCACCTGCTCGTGCCCCGCGGTCTCGACGATCACGCGGCCCTCGCTGTCGACGATGCAGGCGAGCGCGTACGCCTTCTCGGTGTTGTAGCCGAGCACGCGGCCGAGCAGCTCGATCACGTACGCGTACGTGTGGTCGTTGTCGTCGAGCAGGATCAGGTGGAAGCGCGGCGCGTGCTGGGGGGCGGCGTCCTCGGTGACGTGCGTGCGGGTAGGGGCCGGAGGGGGCGCCGGGGCGGCCGGGTGCTGCACCACGCGGCTATTCTGCGGCGCGGCCGGGGGCGCTACAAGCTACTCGTCGGTGAGCACGACCGGTTGGCGGCGGAGGGCGAGCGAGATCGGGCCGCCGGCGAAGGGGCGCTCGTGGGGGGCGGCGCGCATGCGCACCTCGGCGCCGTCGGCGAGGCGCACGTGCAGCACCTGGTCGTGGCCGTAGTACTCGCGGCCGACGATCACGCCGGCGATGCCGGCGGGCTCCGCCTGCAAATCCTCGGGCCGGACGACGACGACGCAGCGGGTGGCGCCCGCCGGGGCGGTGAAGCGGCCGAGCGGCGTGTGCACGTGGCCGCCCTCGACTGCCGCGCGCAGCAGGTTCGCGTCGCCGACGGCCTCCGCGACGTGCACGGTGGCGGGCTGCGTGTACAGCACGTCGGGCGGCGCGACCTGCTCGATGCGGCCGCGCCAGAGGAAGCCGACATGGTCGGCGACGGAGAGCGCCTCCTCCTGGTCGTGTGTGACGAGGACGGCGGTGATGCCGGCGCGCTTGACGATCGCGCGCACCTCGGTGCGCACGCGCACGCGCAGCGCGGCGTCGAGGTTCGAGAACGGCTCGTCGAGCAGCAGCAGGCGCGGGCGTGGCGCGAGCGCGCGGGCGAGCGCGACGCGCTGCTGCTCGCCGCCGGAGAGCTCGTGGACGCCGCGGCGTCCGAGCCCCGCAAGGCCGGTGAGCGCCAGCACCTCGCGCACGCGCTCGTCGCCCTCGCCGTGGCGTCGTGCGTCGCGCGGGAGCCCGTAGGCGACATTCGCGTCGACGGACATGTGCGGGAACAGCGCGTAGTCCTGGAACACCATGCCGACGCCGCGGCGCTCCGGCGGGATGAAGCGCTGCGGGCCTGCGACGAGGTCGCCGAAGAGCCGCAGCTCGCCGGCGTCCGGGCGCTCGAAGCCCGCGAGCACGCGCAGGAGCGTGGTCTTGCCGGAGCCGGATGGGCCGAGCAGCGCGAAGAGATCGCCGGGCGGCACGGCGAGGCTCACGCCGTCCAGGGCGGCGTGGCCGGCGAAGCGGCGGCGCAGCTCGCGCGCCTCGACGGCGGGCGTGATGGTCGTCGCGGGGGCGGCGCGGTTAGCGGCCATGGCGGCGGCCGACCTGCGAGGCGGCGACGGGCAACGCGGAGAGCGCGACGAGCAGCAGCGCGGGGAGCGCCGCGCGCGCGTAGAACGCCTCGGCGGAGGCGCTCCACACGCGCACGGCGAGCGTGTCGAAGCCCGCGGGGCTCAGCAGTAGCGTGGCGGGCAGCTCCTTCAGCGCCGCGAGGAGGACGAGCGCGGCGCCGGCGAGCAGGCCGCGCGCGGCGAGCGGCGCGGTGATCGTGCGCAGCACGGCGAGCGGGCCGCGGCCCAGCCCGCGCGCCGCTTCCTCCAGCGACGGGCCGATTTGCAGCAGCGCGATGCGTGTCGCGCCGACCGCTTGCGGCAGGTAGAGCAGCACGTACGCGAGCACCAGCAGCGTGAACGACTGGTAGAGCGGGCCGACGCGGATCGCCGCGAAGACGAGCGCGAGCGCCACGACTAGGCCCGGGAGCGCCGCGCCCGTGTAGGTGAGCAGCTCGATCGGGCGCGCGAGCGGGAAGCGCGGGTAGCGCGCGGCGAGGAGCGCGACGGGCAGCGCGGCGAGCGCGGCGACGAACGCGGCGGCGCCCGCGCCCGCAAGCGAGCCGCGCAGCGCGTGCGCGAGTCCGCTCGCGGCCTGGTGGTCGGCGACGCCGCGCGTGAGCCAGTAGCCGAGCACCGCGAGCGGCAGCACCAGCGCGACGGCGAGCACGGCGAGCACGGCGGTGAAGGCCGGCCAGCGCCAGCGCCCGAGGTTCGCGGGGGACTGGGGGCGGCGCGCGCCGTGCGCGCTGTCGTAGCGCGTGCGCCCGCGGGTGGCGAGCTCGGCGGCGACGAGCGCGAGCGCGAGCGTGCCGAGCAGCAGCGCGAGCGCGGCCGCCTCGGTGCGCTCGAAGCTGGACTGGTAGCGCACGAAGATCACGCGCGTGAAGGAGTCGAAGCGCATGAGCGACGGCGCACCGAAGTCGGCGAGCGCGTAGAGCGCGACGAGCAGGCTGCCGGAGGCGATGGCGGGGCGCAGCTGCGGCAGCGTGACGCGGCGCAGGGTGTGCAGTCGGCCGTGGCCGAAGCCGCGCGAGAGCTCGTCGAGGCGCGGGTCGAGCGCGAGCAGCGCGGGGCGCAGCGTGAGCACAATGTAGGGGTAGGTCGCGAGTGCGAGCACGGCGGCGGTGCCCCAGAGGCCGTAGATCGACGGCAGGCGCTCGACGCCCCAGCGCTCGAGCGCCTGCTGGAGCAGACCGCGCGGGCCGAGCGCGGAGACTGCGACGAGCGCGGCGACGTAGGAGGGGATGGCGAGCGGCAGCGCGACCAGCACGGCGAGCACGCGGCGGGCGGGGAGGTTCGTGCGCGTGGTGAGCCAGGCCAGTGGCAGCGCGAGCGCGAGCGCGAGCGCCGTAGTGACGGCGGCCAGCGCGAGCGAGCGCGCGAGCAGGGTGAACGTGGGGCGGGTGGCGACGGCGGCGAGCGCATCGCGCGGCGCCTCGGCGGCGCGGAGCACGAGGTAGAGCGGCGGGAGCAGGCAGAACGCTGCGAGCGCGAGCGCCGGGAGCCACAGCGCCAGCGGCGGTCGGCCGGCGCCGAGCGACCGGGCGAGCGAGGCCAACGCGGCAGCTCCTTCCGGGCGCTCGTGTGCGCCCGCTTCGCCGGAATGGTGGCGCAGGGCAGGGTATCAGTGCGGCTCCGGAGGCGCTCCCAGAGGCGCTCGCGGAGGCGCGCGGAGGGGGCGGGACGGTAGACTCGAAGGCCTGTGCGCTACACCGAGCATGTGGGCCGTGCGCGGAACGGGGGTGCCGTGGTGTCCGAACAGCGGCGGCTTGCCGCCGACCCGCGTCCGCCGCTGGGCGTGCTGCTGACCGGCGGACGAGGGACGCGGCTGCAGCCGCTCACGCCCGCACTGCCGAAGTCGCTCGTGCCGCTGCTGGACCGGCCGCTGGTCGCGCACGGGCTCGCGCTGCTCGCGGAGCTGGGGCTGCGCGAGATCGTCGTCGTGGTGGGGGGCGACGATGCGCTGACGGGGCCTGCCGCGCTGCGCCACGCGCCGGACGGCGTGGCGGTGCGGGT
>CAMDBZ010000146.1 GCA_945889565.1 Thermoflexus hugenholtzii JAD2
GACGCGATGCCGAGCTGTTGAGCCATCGCAACCATCGGGAAGGCGACGCCGAACGCGACGTGGGGAAAGGCCGCCAGCGTCATGAGCGCCGGCGTGGTTACCAGCACACCGACACCCAGTCCCACAGCCAGGCTCGCGATTGTCAAAGCGCCCGGACTCGGAGCAGCGACGGCGAGCAGGACGAATCCAAGCGTCTGCAGCGCGAGGAAGCCCGCGCCGGCCGCTCGGAAATCGAGCCTCGTCGTGAGCGCGCCAAACGACAGACGGCCGATGACGCTGGCGACCGCGGTCGCCGCCACGACGCTCGCGGCTGTGCGCGCGTTCAGCGCACCGGCGACGAGATTGAATTGATGAACCAGGAACCCAGCTTGTGCCGTGAGGCCAAGGAACACAGCCACGAGCAGCACCCAGAACCGCAGCTGCCGGAGCAGGGCGATCCGGCGCGTGGGCCGGGATTGTTGCTCGATCAAGGCGCGACTCGAGGCTACCGGACGCCTGATGACTAGCGCCGCGAGTAGTAGCAGGAGCGCAATCGTCACTCCGCCAACGACAGTGAGCGCACCGGCGAAGCCCAGCCTTGCTGTCAGGGCGGTCAGCGCTGGAACCATCAGGAGCCCGCCCACGCTCCCGCCGGTCAGCGTGAGGCTCAGCGGACCGCTCGCTCGCTCCGGGTACCAGGCGAAGACCGTGGTGCTGATCGGGATGACGTTCAGACAGGCCCAGCCCACGGCGAGCAACAGGTACCCTGCACCCAGCGAGACCAGGTTCGTTGACTGCCCGATCACGAATACCGCGGACCCGAGCGCCAGCGAGCCCAGAACGAACACACCGCGCGGCCCGTGGCGTTCGACGCGCACACCCACCCAGAAGCCAAGGACGGTGGCGCAGAGCTGAAAGATGAGCGTGAACGCGGAGACGGACCGGAGCGACCAGCCGTGTTCGAGTCGCAGCTCGCGCAGGTAGAAGCCGAGGCCGTAGAACGCCAGGCCGTACGAGAAGATCGCAACGACGAACAGCGCGGCCAGTACGCGCCATCGCGCCGCGCGTGAAGCCTGCTCGCCACGTGCATCTGCGGAGGGCTCCTCGATCGGCTCTTCTGCCAGGACCTCGTGTACAGATCGCATCGTCTACCTCGTCGCGGGCTCACAGCAACGGTCAGAACATAGATGTGCCCCGTCGGCATATGCGGACACGCGCGGACAAGCTGGACTGGGCAACGCCAAGGGACCTAAAGGCCGACGACGCGTCGTGGTATACACGCGGACATGGGCGTGACCGGGGTCGTCACCACCGGAATCTACTGTCGGGCTGGCTGTCCGGGCCGGCCACACGCGCAGCACCGGCGTCCGTTCGCGACGCCGGTTGCCGCCGAAGCGGCGGGGTTCCGGCCGTGCCTGCGCTGTCGGCCCGACCGCGCGGTCTGGCCGCACACGGCTGAGGATGCGCCCGTCGAGGTGCGAGAAGCTGTGCAGCTGATCGCCGACGGGCACCTGGACAGACGCAGCGAAGCTGACCTCGCGCAGCGGGTGGGCTACAGCGCGCGCCAGCTACGGCGGTTGTTCCTTGCGCACATCGGCGCGACGCCCGATTTCGTCGCGCGGTCGCGGCGCGCGCACTTCGCGCGGAGGCTGCTCGACGAAACCGACCTCACGATGGCGCAGGTGGCGAGCGCGGCGGGCTTCGGCAGCACGCGCCAGATGCGGCGAGTGGTGGAGGCGGTCTTCAAGTTCCCGCCAGAGGCGCTCCGCGCGCGCCGATCGCGGACGGACCGCCTCGCTACCGACGCGATCGACGGAGGGCTGCGGCTCCGACTGCCGTACGTACCGCCGCTTGACTTCCACGCCACGCTTGACCGGCTCGCCGGGCGCTGCATCCCGGGCGTCGAGTCGGTGAGCGACGAGCGTTACCGCCGCACGATCCTCGACCACGATGCAGTCGGCGTGATCGAGGTCAGGGACCACGGCGACGGGCGCCATCTCGAAATGACCGCCCATCTCCCCACATGGCGCCTGATCAGCGAGGAGGTGGCCGCCTGCCGCCGGCTGTTCGCTCTCGACGCCCCACCCGAGCGGGCGCCCGGTGTATGGGACGTATTCGAAGCCGCAGTGCTGGAGCTGCTCGGTGGGGGAAAGCGGCAATGGTCAGGCGCACAGGCAGCCGCCGCGCGGCTTGCCGGGCGGTTCGGGGTCGCGCTCCCCGAGCCAGTGTGCGGGCTCACGCACGCCTTCCCGTCGCCACTGCGGCTGGCACGCGCAGATCCAGCCGAGGTCGCCGGCTGCCGGGTGTCACGCAGGGCAGCGCGATCCATCGTCGCCCTCGCCCAGGCGTTCAGCGAGAATGCCCCGCACCGCACAACGCGCGCGGTCGCGCGTTAGAGCTTGCCGCGGCGGATCAGCTCCTCGGCAATCTGGATGGCGTTCGTCGCCGCGCCCTTGCGCAGGTTGTCCGTCACGCACCACAGCGCCACGCCGTGCTCGACCGAAGGGTCGACGCGCAGGCGGCCGACGAACGCGCGGTCGTCGCCCGCCGTGTTCAGCGGCGTCGGGTACACCGAGTGCGCCGGGTCGTCGCGCAGCGCGAGCCCCGCCTGCGCCTCCAGCGCCGCGCGCAGCTCGGCCAGCGGAGCGGGGCCATCGAACTCGACGTGCACCGCCTCCGCGTGCCCGATGATCGTCGGCACGCGCACACACGTCGCCGAGAACGGCAGCTCCGGCAGGTGCAGGATCTTGCGCGTCTCGTTGCGCATCTTCGCCTCTTCGGCCGTGTAGCCGTCCTCCCCGAACACATCCACCTGCGGCATCACGTTCAGCGCGATCTGGTGCGGGTACACCCGCGGCGGGGGCAGCGGCTCGCCGCGGCCGTACGCCGCGAGCTGCGCCTGCAGCTCCGCGACCGCCGCCGCGCCGGTGCCCGACACCGCCTGGTACGTCGCCACCACGACGCGACGCAGCGGCGCCACCTGGCGCAGCGCGTGCAACGCCATCACCAGCGGCGTCGTCGTGCAGTTCGGAATCGAGAGGATGCCCTCGTGCCAGTCGACGTCGTCACCGTTCACCTCGGGCACCACCAGCGGCACGTTCGCCTGCATGCGGAACGCCGAGCCGTCGTCGATCATCACCGCGCCGAGCTTCGTGATCTCGGGCGCCCACTCCCGCGAGGCCGCCGACGTCGCCGAACAGAACACGAGGTCGGCCCCGCGCAGCGCCTCGAGCGTCGTCTCCTCGACGGTCAGCGTCTCGCCGCGGAAGCGCAGCAGCCGGCCGGCCGAGCGCTTCGTCGCCAGCAGCTTCAGCTGGCCGATGGGGAACTGGCGCTCCTCGGCGACGCGGAGGAACACCTCCCCCACCGCCCCTGAGGCGCCGATCACGGCGACGTTCGGCTGCTGCCTGCCCATGCCCGTACGCTCCTTCGCGTGCGCTCGTGGACAACCATGATACCGGCGCGGCGCGCCAGCTACCGCAGCCCGATCAGCGCGTCCAGCCCCTCGACCAGCGCCTCGCGCTCCATCACCTCGCGCACCGCCAGCAGCACCCCCGGCATGAACGACTCCCGGCCCGTCGAGTCGTGGCGCAGCGTCAGCGTCTGCCCGAGCCCACCGAAGATCACCTCCTGCGAGGCGACGAACCCGGGCAGCCGCACCGAGTGCAGCCCCACGCCCCCCTCGACCGCGCCCCGCGCTCCTGGCACATGCTCGAGGTCCGAGCTGCGGTACGCGAAATCGGAGCCCCGCGCAGCGCGCATCAACCGCGCCGTCGCCAGCGCTGTACCCGACGGGCTGTCGACCTTGCGGTCGTGGTGCAGCTCGATCACTTCGGCCGCGTCGAAGTAGCGCGCCGCGATCTGCGCGAGGTGCATCAGCACCACCGCCCCCAGCGCGAAGTTCGCCGCCACCACGCCGCCGAGCTTGCGCTCGGCGCAGCCCGCCCGCAGCGCATCGATGGTCGCGCCGGGCACGCCGGACGTGCCGATCACCGGCCGCACGCCGGCGGCGAGCGCCGCCTCGACGAGCCGCGGCGTCCACGCCGCGTTCGTAAAGTCGACCACCACGTCGGGGTGCACCGTCGCAAACAGCGTCGTCGGGTCCGCGTGGATGCCGTAGACCGTGCCGCCCGTCGCCGGCGCGCCGCTCCCCTGCAACGGCTCCAGCACGCCCACGACCTCCATGTCGTCCTGCGCCTCGACCGCCGCTACCACCGTGCGACCCATCTGCCCGTAGCCGCTGACCACCACGCGAATCATCGCCACTCCCGCCGAGCCCGCCCGCGCGCGGCACGTCCCTCGACAACCCCGGACGGCCTCCGGACACGCGTCCGGATAAGACTGCGCCCCGGATGGCCCGGGGCGCAGTCTACTGCATCGCGATCGCGTTACCGCAGCGCGGCGGCCGCTACCAGCGGCGTCCGCCCTGCGGGCGCGCGGGCGGCGGAGGAGCCGAGCGCTCGCCATCGCCACCGCCGCTCCCAGCAGCACCGCCGCCACCCGAGCCGCCCCCGGCGTCACTGCCCGAGCCGCCACCGGCCGGCCGGCCCCGGCCACCGCCGTAGCCACCCCCACTGCCGAAGCCGCCGCCGCCGCCGCCGCCGGAGCTGCCGCCGCTTGCGCCGCCGCCCTGACCGCCGTCGGCCGGGCGCCGGCCGTAGCCGCCACCACCACCACCGCCGCCACCGCCACCGCTAGGCCCGCGGTTGCCGCC
>CAMDBZ010000147.1 GCA_945889565.1 Thermoflexus hugenholtzii JAD2
CCGCCGACATCGCCTGGAAGCCGGTGCGCAGCAGGTTGTTGAGCGGCTGCTGCGCGGTGAGCGTGGCGCCGCCAGTTTGCGTGTGGAAGCGCAGCATCTGCAGCCGGGGGTTCGTCGCGCCGTAACGCTCCTTCGCGATCTTGGCCCACATGCGGCGCGAGGCGCGGAACTTCGCGACCTCTTCGAGGAAGTTGGAGTGGCACGCCCAGAAGAACGAGAGCCGCCCCGCGATGTCGTCGAACTTCAGGCCGCTCGCGAGGGCCGCGTCGCAGTACTCGATGGCGTTGGCGAAGGTGAACGCGAGCTCCTGCGCGGCGGTGCACCCCGCCTCGCGCATGTGGTACCCGGAGATCGAGATGGTGTTCCACTCCGGCAGCTCGTCGCGGCACCATGCGAACACATCGGTGATCAGGCGCAGCGAGGGGCGTGGCGGGAAGATGTAGGTGCCGCGCGCGATGTACTCCTTGAGCACGTCGTGCTGGATCGTGCCGCCGACCTTCGCGAGGTCCGCGCCCTGCTTCTTGGCGGCGGCGACGTACATCGCGAGCAGGATCGAGCCGGTCGCGTTGATCGTCATCGAGGTCGTGACGCGATCGAGCGGCAGGCCTGCCGTCAGCACTTCCATGTCGGCGAGCGAGGCGATGGCCACGCCCACCTTGCCGACCTCGCCCTCGGCGCGCGCATCGTCGGAGTCGTAGCCGATCTGCGTGGGCAGGTCGAAGGCGACGGAGAGGCCGGTCTGGCCCTGCTCCAGCAGGAACTTGTAGCGGCGGTTGGACTCGTCGGCGTCGCCGAAGCCCGCGTACTGGCGCATCGTCCACAGGCGGCCGCGGTACATGGTGGGCTGGACGCCGCGGGTGAAAGGGTACTCGCCGGGGTAGCCGAGCTTCTCGTGATAGCTCCAGTCGGCCAGCGCTTCGGGGCCGTACGTGGCGTCGACCTCGGCGCCGGACGAGCTCTCGAAGCGCGGCTGGCGCTCGCCGGCGCGCTCGGTCGCCTTACGGTAGGGCCCCTCGATCCACTCGGGCGTACTCAGACTCACGTCGGCCTCCGGTCTGCCGCACGCCCCGCTGCGCGCGCCCAGAGGGGCCGCGCGGAGCGCGGGCGCGAGCGCTTACGTCGCGCCGGAGTGTAGCCAGCCGTCGAGAGCCGCCGCAACCGGGCGCGCCGGCACGCGGCGGCTCTGACGTGAATGCTGGTGGGCGATGGAGGGCTCGAACCTCCGGCCTCCCGGGTGTAAACCGGACGCTCTGACCAGCTGAGCTAATCGCCCTGCGCCGAGGAGCGCGCTGCTCCGCGCTGGCGTCGATGCTAGGCAGCGGCCGATCGAGGGGTCAAGGTCACTCGCCGTGACCGATAGCCCCGGCTTCGTCGGGCACATCGTGGCTTGGCACCCGACCGCGATCACCTCGACCGCTGTGAGGAGTCGCCCAGCGACGAGCAGCGCATCCGCGCGGGAGCAGCTAGGGGCGGCGGCGGGGTGCCACGCGCATGCCGATGACGAGCAGCACGTACGCCACGATCAGCGCGATCTCGAACGCCGCGCGCGCGATGTGGCCGAACCACGCCTCGACGTAGTCGCCGCCGATCCAGAGGTTGACGACGAGCGCCGCGAACGCGACCAGCTGCCACGCGAGGCGCCTGCCCATCGCTCGCCCGCCGCCTACTTCGCCTCGAGCAGCGCCGCCGCCAGCGCGTCGTAGCCGGCGGCGCGCGGGTGGATGTCGGGCGGGGAGTCGCTCATGTGCGTCGCGCTCGCCGCGCGGCCGCGCAGCGGCGTGTAGCCGTCGCCGACGAGCACGCCGTAGCGAGCCGCCACCTCCGCCGCGATTGCGTTCAGCTGCTGCGTGACGCGGTCCGTCTGCTCCTCGAAGCCCAGCCCCTGGAGGCCGAACGAGAAGGGGTTGTACAGCTGCAGGAAGAGCACGCGTGCGCCGGGCGCGGCCGCGCGCACGCGGCGGAACAGCGTGTCGAGGTTGCCGCGGTACACGGCGAGGCTCGCGTCGACGCGCGACTGGCACGCCGGCAGCACGACACCGTCGGCGCAGTCCGTCGAGCCGAGGTGGGGAAGCAGATCGTTCGCGCCGATGTCGATGGACACGTACGCGACGTCGACGCCGCGCATGAACGCGGTGGCCTGTTCGAGCTGCGTGCGCAGGATCGTGCCGGAGCTCTCGCCGGAGACCGCGAAGTTGCGCAGCCCGTACGGCACGCCGTCGCGCTCAGCCAGCGCCCGATGCAGCCGCGAGACGTAGCCGTCGCGCGGGCGCGCCACGCCGACGTTGGCCGCGAGCGAATCGCCCAGCGCGACGTACCAGCGGCTGCCGGGCGCCTCGCGGCCGTCGACGGTGCCCGGGCCGAGTCGCTCGGGCAGCGGCGGAGGCGTGGCGATCTGGGCCGCGCGCACGCCCAGCCCACTGCGGGTGAGCGGCGCGGTGAGCAGCGTGCCGCCGCCACGCGTGCCGACCAGCACGAGCCGCGTGTCGTCGATGGTGAGCGCCTGCACGGTGACGCGTTCCTCGGCGAGCGTCTGGTTGAGCGCGGACGCGCGCTCCACGAGCTCGGCGAGCGCCGATTGCGCCGCGCGCGGGACCTTCACCGCGCCGAAGTGCACGCCCTCGACACGGGGCTCCACGCCGCCGTCGACGAGCACGTAGGAAAGCGTGCCCTCGGCGGCGGTGGAGCCGCTCTTGAAGGTCGCGCGGAAGCGCACGTCGCCCGGCTCGCCGCCGCGCCCGGCGACGAAGTCGAGGTCGACGCGCCGCAGCGGGCTCTCCACCTGGCGCAGGCCGTCCTGCACGATCGCGGTGAGCTCGGTCTCGGTGAGCTCGATGCGGAAGCCGCTCTGCTCCTGCACGCCGTCGAGCTTCTGCTCGGCAGCGGCGAGCACGGGCGGGTCGGGTGCGTCGACGGGGCCGGTCGTGTCGAGCAGCCCGGCGCTGACGTGGTACGCCTGCCAGCCGCCGAAGGCGAGCGTCCCCGCGACCAGCAGCGCCGAGGCGAGCAGCACGAGCCGCCGGACCACCGCTCCGGCGAACCACGCGCCGAGCGTCACGAACGCGAGCATCGCCGCCGCGGCAGCGACGCCCGCGACCTCGCCCGCGAGCACGAGCGCGAGCACGCCGCCGAGCAGCGCGGCGAGCAGTCCGACGAGGAACGTGAGCACGCGCACGGCGCCTCCCCCACTACACTCGCAGCGCCGAGCGGCGCGGCCAGCGTGGTGGGACGCCACAATCACGCTAGCCGCACGCCTCGTGCGCCGCAAGCAGCCGCGCAAGCAGCGGCCGGGCGCGCGACAATCAGCGCGGTGACCAGACGCGCGCACGAGCGCCGGCGATGAACTTCGACGATGGCGTCCCGCCCGACGCGCTCGATCTCGGCGCGCTCGAGCTGCCTGACCTCGAGGAGGCGTCGGGCGAGCTGCACCGGCGCATCGGCGTCGCGCTGCGGCGCATCGGCGAGCTGCGCGCGGACGCGGCGCTGCCGGGCGAGCGCAGCGCGCGCTGGCATGTCGCGTCGCTCGTCGTGATGTTCGAGCTTGCCGCCGCGAGCTTCGCGGTGATCGCGGCGACCGGCGCGGCGGTGGTGCTGCCGCGGCTCGACCACCACCCGGCCGCGATCGCGGCGACGATGTACGCCGCGCCGACGCTGCAAGCGCTGCTCGGCCGCCTGGAGCAGGACCGCCGGCAGCTGGCCGCGCTGGCGCGGTCGCTCGAGACGCACCTCGACGAGCGGCACGCGACGGCGTTCGGCGAGCTGTCGCTGCGGGCGCTGCTCGCGGAGGTCGCGGTCGCCGAGGGCGCGCGCTGCGCGCTGCTGGTGGAGCACGCCGCCGACCGCGCCACCGCCTGAGCGGCCACGCCCGCCGCACCTCCGTCGACTGGCCTGGTAGGGCGAACACCTACGGGTAGACCCGCACCCTCCCGATGATCGCCCGAACGGGTTCGCCCGGCGTGGCGCTGCGGCTCCGACGCGGCACGACCTCACCGGCGCGCGTCCGAGGGGAGGACCCATGGTCGCTGCTGCCTTCACGCTTCCGGCGCTTGCCGCGCCCCACGCTCGTGCGCTCGCGCTGCTGCTCGACGGCGCGGGCGAGGCGGAGCTCGTGCGTGGCGCCGAGGCGGACGCCACGCTCGCCGCGTGCATGCTGCGCGCGGTGCGGGCGCAACCCGGGTGCGCCGACGCCGCGCTCACCGCCGCCGCGGCGACGGCGCAGCTCGGCGCGACGGTTACGGGGCGGCTGCTCGCGGGCGCGGCGGTGGCGGACGCCTTCGCGGGCGCGCACGCCGCGGGCCTCGAGAGCGACGAACTGTGGCGCCACGTGCTCGCCACCGCGCTGGTGGCGGAGGCGGCCGCGCCGGACGCCGAACGCGCGCTGCACTTCGCGGCGGGCCTGCTGCACGACCTCGGGCGGCTGGCGCTGGCGGCGGACGACCCGCGGCGGTACGCGCGCGTCGTCGTACTGGCGCGCGCGGGATTCGATCCGCGCGAGGTGGAGCGCGACCTCTTCGCGACGGACCACGCGGTGGTCGGCGCCGCGATCGTGGAGGCGTGGGGGCTGCCGGAGACGCTCGCGGCCGCGGTGGCCGGGCACCACGACGGCGATGGCGGCGCGCTGGGCGACGCGGTGTGGCAGGCGCGCCATGTGGCGACGCTGCTCGGCCT
>CAMDBZ010000148.1 GCA_945889565.1 Thermoflexus hugenholtzii JAD2
ACATGTACGACGGCTTCAGCCTGTTCCACGTGTTCCACCTGGAGGGGCTGCGCTCGCACGGCATCGGCAAGGGTGACGCGCTGGACGCCTTCAAGGGCGACATCAGCATCAACGGGCCGTTCCCGATCTCGCCCTCCGGCGGCAACGTCGGCAGCGGGCGGACGCGCTTCTGGAAGCACACGGACTGCATCCAGCAGATCCAGGGGCGCGCGGGCGCGCGGCAGATGAAGGCCCCGGCGAACATCGGCGTCTCCGGCGGCCCGATGCCGACCGGTGGCGTCTTCACGGTGTGGGGCTCGAGCCCCGACTAGCTAGGTAGTTGCCGGGAGGCTCGCCGCAGGCGAGTACGCGACGGGCCTCCCGGTAACCGAAGAGGAGAAGAGGTACCCATGCCAGCAACTCCAATGCCCCCTGCATCGATGTTCCGGACCGCGGTCCATCCCGGCCTCTGGGAGCACAAGGGCAAGGTCGCCGCTGTCGGCGTCGGCCACCAGGGCACGGCGCGCCGCTGGGACGGCACCGCCGAGAACTCCGTCGGCGCGTGGAGCATCGCCGCATGCCGCAAGGCGATCGCCGACGCCGGCGTGAACCCGGCGGACATCGACGGCCTCGTGCTCGACACGACGACCACCACCGGCGCGCACTGGCCGGCGGGTCGCGAGATCCCGATGGATGTCGTGGCGAAGTTCAACCAGACCGACGACCCGCTCGACGGCATCGCCAAGCTCAGCGGCGAGTGGATCGTCAAGAACATGCCCGAGCTGACGAACGTCAAGTACATCATGACCGGGCCGGGCTGCATGTCCGCCTGCATCGTCGTCGCCGCGCAGGCGATCGGCGACGGGTTATGCCACACCAGCCTGGTGCTGAAGAGCTGGCACAACCTCGATGGCCGCTACTACCAGGGCGGCGCGAACGCCGAGCCGACGATCTCGGGCCCGGCGAAGTGGACGAACCCGTGGGCGGGCCCGGCCTCGCTCGGCACCGCTACGCAGTTCCAGCGCTACATGTACAAGTACGGCAAGAGCCACGACTTGATGGCGCCGTTCATGCAGAACTCGCGGCACAACGGGTTGCTGTTCCCCGAAGGCTACTGGGCGCAGCACCGGCCCGAGGAGCTGCCCGCCGAGGACTACATCAACGCGCGCTGGGTCGCCAAGCCCGCGAACCTGTTCGACAACGACATCCCGATCATGGCTTCGGCCGCGTACCTGTTCACCACGGCCGAGCGGGCGCGCGACCTCAAGCAGAAGCCCGTCTACATCCTCAACCACGCGTCGGACAACCTGAAGGCGCGCGGCTTCGGCGGCTTCCCGACGCTGGAGGAGTGCGAGACGGCCTGCGAGAACGTCGGCACGCGGCTGTTCGAGGGCGCGGGGCTCAAGCCGGACGACCTGTCGTTCGAGAACATGTACGACGGCTTCAGCCTGTTCCACGTGTTCCACCTGGAGGGGCTGCGCTCGCACGGCATCGGCAAGGGTGACGCGCTGGACGCCTTCAAGGGCGACATCAGCATCAACGGGCCGTTCCCGATCTCGCCCTCCGGTGGCAACGTTGGCAGCGGGCGGACACGCTTCTGGAAGCACACGGACTGCATCCAGCAGATCCAGGGGCGCGCAGGCGCCCGCCAGATGAAGCTGCCCGCGAACGTTGGCGTCTCCGGCGGCCCGATGCCGACCGGCGGCAACTTCACGGTCTGGGGCTCGAGCCCCGACTAGGCCGACGCCGGGACGCCCGGCCGGCTCGCAGCTCGCCCTGCCCCGCGGGTCCGCTCATTGTTATACTGGGCGGACCCGCGGGCGTTATGGCCCCGGACGCCGTCGCACATGGCGCCGGGAGCCGAATTGGAGGATTCACGTTGGAGCTCTCTGGGGGACGGTTCCTGATCAGTTTCGACATCGACGGCACCCTCGAGCTCGGTGACCCTCCGGGGCGGATCACGACCGAGATGGTGAAGCGGGCCCGGGACCTCGGCTTCTTGGTCGGCAGCTGCTCGGACCGCTCGGCCACTTCGCAGAAGGCGATCTGGGAACGGATGAACATGGAAGCGGACTTCATCTCGCTCAAGCACATGCTGGACGACGTGAAGCAGCGCTTCGACATGCACCGTTACCTGCACATCGGTGACCGCGACCTCGACCAGATGTTCGCGGAGCAGGCGGGCTTCGATTTCCTGTGGGAGCACGAGGCATACACGGAGCCGTGGCTCGACTGGCTCAACGGAGCCGGCGGCCCCATTGCCGGCCAGCCGTAAGGCCGGCTGTGAAAATCGGGCTGATCTCGGACACCCATCTCCCCGCACTCGGTAAGGTACCCCCATCTGAGGTGGCGCTGGCCTTCGCGGGCGTTGACCTGATCCTGCACGCGGGCGATATCTATTCAGCGGACTGCCTGGACTGGCTCGAACTCATCGCGCCGGTGATCGCGGTGGAGGTGGCGCCAGCGCCAGTGGTCGGCGACCCGCGCGTCGTCGACGGCGCACTCGGGCGCATCCTCACGCTGGAGGGCCACACTATCGGCCTCGTGCATGACCTGATGGTACGCGGGGTCGACGAGGTGTTGCCCGGGGCGCTGGGCGCGAGGTTCCCCGCCGAGCGCTCGCTGTCCGACGCGGTGGCGCAGTTCTTCGGCAGCCGCGTCGATGCGGTGGTGTTCGGCCACACGCACTACGCGATGGCGGAGACGCACCAGGACATCCTGTTCGTGAACCCGGGCAGCCCCACGCTGCCGAAGCAGGTGCGCAAGCTGGGTACCGTTGCAGTGATGGAGCTGGGGCCGGCGAGCCAACGCTCCGCGCGCGTCGTGGACCTGGCGGAGTTCGCGCGCGAGTAATGTGCGGCGCGCTGGTCACGCGCTTCCCGCTCTTCGGCCGGCTGTCTTCGACGGTCGACCCGAAGGCCGTGGAGGAGGCGCTCACCGGGCTCGAGGCGAAGGGCGTGCTGGAGCGCGCCGGCGCCGCTACCAGGTGACGGAGTCCGGCCACACCTACTGCACGAGCAGCAAGCGCACGCTGTTCAACAAGCAGGACCGCGAGGAGCTCGAGGAAGCTGGCCGCGCCCTCGAGGCGCTGTAGTACAGGCGCCGCACTCCAAGACGTCGGGCAGCGGCGGGCGTTTCACTCGCCGCGCGTGAGCGCTCGCGGGCGACAGCTCATCTTGGAACGGGCGAGGTTAGCGGCTGTTCGTGGCGCGCCGCGGGTCGGCGTCGGGGACGACGACCATTGCGTACCAGCTGCAGCGCGGGAACGCGCCGGTCTGCAGCGGCGCGTCGCCGTGCTCACGCAGCTCGCGCTCGATCGCCTCGCCGCCGACGGGGAACTCGCCGCAGCGTGCGGGGCGCTCGCGGTCGTGCAGGCCGCAGCTGCCGGCGGAGTCGTCTACGGCGCTCGTGAACGCCGCGCAGCGGAAGCGGGTCATGCTGAGCGTGGCGCCGTCGAGCTCCGTG
The DNA here is from genome assembly GCA_945889565.1 of Thermoflexus hugenholtzii JAD2. Lineage (GTDB taxonomy): Bacteria > Chloroflexota > Dehalococcoidia > UBA2979 > UBA2979 > SHYP01. The sequence continues at coordinate 3,445 of CAMDBZ010000148.1, forward strand.
CGCGCGCGGTCGCGCCAGCCGCCGCCCTCGATCGCCTCGAGCGGGATGATCAGCGGCGCGCCCGCGTTCATCGGCGCGTACTGGTCCGCGGGCAGCTCGCCCCACGTCCAGAAGCCAGCGGTGCGTCGTGAGTCGCAGCAGTCGCCGCAGCCGTTGCATTCGATGGCGCGCGCTTCGTCGAGCGACAGGTAGCGCGTGGCGGGGCGTACGTCGTCGCGTGGCGGGGCAGGTGCGGACGGCGCCGGTGGATACTCGTCGGGCGCCGCGCCGCGCTGCGTCACGCGGGGTCGCTCACGCAGGGCGCTTGGGGGTGCGGCCGCGCAGCGTCCAGTGCGTGGCCGCACCGTCGTTGTAGGTGCGGGTCTGGCCGCACTGGCCGCAGGCGGCGCTGGTGACGCCGCCGCGCGGCGTCTGCAGGATCCAGTGATGCACGCAGGGGGCAGCCGCCTCGCCAGCTTCGTACATGTGACCTCCGACTGCCAACCCGCCCTCGAGGGCCCCGCCGTCAGACACTGCCATCGTGCGCCCCTGGTCCGCGCGTCTCCCGCGAGCATTGTTGCACGCGAGCGACCCGCTGCTTCCGAACCGCGTGACTGCGCCATCGCGCCGGGCCGGCCCGGCGTCCCCCAACGTCCCGGCGTCGACGTTGCCCGCGCTTCGCCAGGCGGGCTGCTCGCCGTGAGCTTAGCACGTTACGCGCGCCGCGCAGGGGTGAATTGTGGGCCGGGCGTATACTGGCTCCAGCAACCGCCAAAGGCGCGCCGTGCACCACATCCGCTCTCCGTTGAGCGCCGATGGTGCGACGCTGGGGGCAGCGCAATGTCCGGCTGGCAGGGGCGCCCGATTGGCTCCCTGTGGTCATGTTGTTCGGCCGCAGGCGCTCGCGCCGGCGCCGTGGAGTGCGCGCAGATGCAGTGTGCCAGGTGCGGCGGCGTGTTGATCGGGCTGGCGCTGACGTGCGTCGTGCATGGGGATCAGCGCGACGTCGGCGGGCGCGCGCCCGCGCAGGAGAGCGTCGCCGACCAGCGGCGGATGCGCGCGCTTCCGCCTGATGCGGGCGAGCGCGCCCGCTAGCGCGCGCTCAGTACTCGGTGCTCAGCATGTGACCGTGGTGCACGCGGGTAGTCGCCATCGGCGCGGCGCCTGCTTCAC
>CAMDBZ010000149.1 GCA_945889565.1 Thermoflexus hugenholtzii JAD2
CGCTCGCCGAGCTTGCGCGCGGCGGCGGCGCCCGCAGCCTCGCGTCCTGCCATCGTCACAGGCAGGCCGACGACGACACCGCCCGCGCCCTCGCGCCGCGCGATCGCGCGGATCGCGGGCACGGCGGCGGACGCGGGCACGACCTCGAGCGGGACGGCGATGCGTTCCTCGTCGTCGCAGATGGCGATGCCGACGCGCGCCGCGCCGGGGTCGATGCCCAGCCAGCGCATGCGGATTACGGCGCGCCGGCGCGTTCGCGGGCGAGCCGCTCGACGGCGGCGAGCGCGGCGTCGAGCGTGGCGGGGTCGCGCAGGCCGGCCTGTGCGAAGCGCGGCTGGCCACCACCGCCGCCGCCGACGGACTTCGCGGCGGCGCTGACGATCTCGTTCGCGGCCAGGCCTGCGGCGACGGCCTCCGGCGCGGCGGACGCGAGCACGGTGGCGCGATCGCCGGTCTGCGCGCCGAGGCCGATGAACGCCGGGCCGAGCCGATCGCGGAGGCGGTCGGCGAGCGCGCGCAGCTCGTCGGCGCTGTCCGCCTCGACACGCGCGACGAGCAGCACGAGCGGGCCGAGCTGCTGCGCGCGCGTGGCGAGCTCTTCGGCGGCGTCGCCCGCGGCGCGGCGGGTCAGCGTCTCGGCACGCCTGCGCTCCTCGGCGAGCTGCGCCTCCAGTGCCTCGACGCGGGCGAGCACCTCGGTGGGCGGCACGCGGAAGCGCTGCGCGAGCGTGCCGACGATGTCGAGGCGCTCCTGGACGAAGCGCTCGGCTTCGGCGCCCGTGAGCGCCTCGATGCGGCGCAGGCCGGCGCCGATGCTCGCGTCGCTGACGATGTGCAGGCTGCCGACGCCACCCGTGGAGTGCAGGTGCGTGCCGCCGCACAGCTCGCGGCTGAAGCACTGGCCGTGCTCGCCCCCGGCGTCGCCCGAGGGGTTGTGCGCGTGCGTCTCGCAGTACTCGACCATGCGCACGTCCGCGGCGTAGCGGTCCTCGAAGAACGCGATCGCGCCGCGGGCGATCGCCTGCTCGTAGGGCAGCTCGACGGTCTCGCGCTCGATGTCGTCGCGCACCTTCGCGTTGACGATCTGCTGGACCTCGCGCAGCTCGGCGGCGCTGGGCGCCTCGGGGTGCGTGTAGTCGAAGCGCAGGCGGTCCGGGCCGACGTAGCTGCCGGCCTGGCGCACGTGGTCGCCGAGCACGCGACGGAGCGCGGCGTGCAGCAGGTGCGTGGCGGTGTGATTGCGCGCGCTGCCGGCGCGCCATGCGGCGTCGACGCGCGCCTCGACGGCGTCGCCCGTCGCGAGCGCGCCTTCGACGAGCTCGCCGAAGTGCGTGATCGCTTCGCCATGCCGCTGCGTGTCGTCGACGCGGAAGCGACCGTTCGGCCCGAGCAGCTCGCCGCGATCGCCGACCTGGCCGCCGCCCTCCGGGTACAGCGCGGTCTCCGGCAGCACGAGCTCGGCGCGGGCGCCCGCCTCGATGCGCTCGACGAGCGCGCCGTCGGCGAAGATCGCGGCGACGCGCGAGCGCGCGCTGGTCACCTCGTAGCCGACGAAGGCGCTCGCAAGGCCGACGGCGGCGTAGCGCTCGGCGCGCGGATCCTCGAAGACGCCGAAGGTGCCCTCGCCGCGGGAGCGGTCGCGCTGCGCGGCCATCTCCTGCTCGAAGCCCGCGCGGTCGACGCTGTAGCCGCGCTCAGCGGCCACCTCGAGCGTGAGCTCGGGCGGCAGGCCGTGGGTGTCGTAGAGCGTGAACATGTCGCGGCCGGGGATGCGGCGCGTGGTGGCTTCGCGCGCGATCACCTGCTCGAGCAGCTCAAGGCCACGCGTGAGCGCCGCGAGGAAGCGCGCCTCCTCCATGCGCGTGACGCGCACGATGAAGTCGCGCTGCGGCGCGAGCTCCGGGTGCGCGCCGAGCGACGCCGCGATCGCGGCGTCGACGACCTCGCCGAGGAACGCCTCGCGCAGGCCGAGCCGGTGCCCGAAGTAGATCGCACGACGCAGCACGCGGCGCAGTACGTAGCCGCGGCCCTCGTTCGCGGGCAGCACGCCGTCGGCGACGAGGAACGCGACGGCGCGAGCGTGCTCCGTGACCACGCGCAGCGCCTGCACGGACTCGCCGCCGGCCGCGGGGTCGTATGCCACGCCGGACAGCGCCTCGACGCGCGCGAGGATGCTGCGCAGCTGGTCCGTCTCGTACACGGAGCTTGCACCCTGAAGCACCCAGGCGACGCGCTCGAGACCGGAGCCGGTATCGATGTTCTGCGCGGGCAGCGGGAGCTGCGAACCGTCGGGCTGGCGGTCGAACGCCATGAACACGAGGTTCCAGATCTCGAGGAAGCGCCCGCAGCCGATGTCTGGGTGGCACGTGCCGTCCGCGCACGCCGGGCAGCCGTCGCGCGTCCCGAAGTCGTAGTGGAGCTCGGAGCAGGGTCCGCAGGGGCCGGTCTCGCCGGAGTACCAGTAGTTCCCCTGCTCGGCGGAGTAGCGCAGGATGCGCGCTTCCGGCAGCCCACGCGCACGCCAGAGCGCGTACGCCTCGTCGTCGTCGAGGTAGACGGTGGCCCACAGCCGCTCGGGGGCGATGGCGAGCTCGCCGGTGAGGAACTCCCACGCCCAGGCGATCGCCTCCGGCTTGAAGTAGTCGCCAATGGAGAAGTTGCCGAGCATCTCGAAACAGGTCAGGTGCGAGGCGTCGCCGACCTCCTCGACGTCCGTGGTGCGAAAGCACTTCTGCACGGAGGTCATGCGGCGGGCCGGGGGCTCCTGCAGGCCCATGAAGTAGGGCTTGAACTGGACCATCCCGGCCGCGGTGAAGAGCAGCGAGGGGTCGCCGTGCGGGACCAGTGAGGACGACGGGATAGTGCGGTGGCTGCGCGCGTTGAAGAACGCGAGGAAAGCGGCTCGTAACTCGTCAACGGTCACGGCGAGGCCCTCGGCGTGGCGGTGCGGCGGTGGTGTGGCTTCGTAGGACTGGCTGGTCACCACGTGAGTAGTGACAGGCTGAGCCGGGAGTGTAAAATGGCTCAGTCAGGCTAGTCAATTTGCGCGCGGCTGCCGCTCGGTGTTCCGCGGCGGCGGGGGGCTCCCGCTATCGATAGCGACGATCCTTCGAGTACCTGGCCTTCGAGTACGGGGGCTTCGGGTCCGTGGGCTGCCGCCGGCGGCCTGCGCCCGTCGGCGGCCGCAGGTAGCTTCGTGGGCTGGGCGACGGTCGTTCTGGCCGCCGGCCGCGGCTCGCGCATGCGCTCCGCGCTCCCGAAGCCGCTGCACACGGTCGCGGGCCGCCCGATGCTCGCGCTGGTCGTCGAGGCGGTGCGCGCGGCCGGCTGCGAGCACATCGTGGTAGTGGCGGCGCGGGAGGACGACGACGTCGCCGCCGCCGCGCGCGCGCTCGGCACGCGGGTGGCACCGCAGGGGGAGCCGCAGGGCACGGGCCACGCGACGCTCGCCGCCCGCGACGCCTGCGCCGGGGCGCGCCACGTGCTGGTGGTCAACGCCGACCTCCCGCTGATCCGCCCGGAGACGCTGCGCGCGCTCGCCGCCGCGCACGCGGAGGGCGACGTGGCGGTGACGTTCCTCACGGCGCACCTGGCCGATCCCGCGGGGTACGGGCGCGTGCTGCGTGAAGACGGCGTGCTGCGCATCGTCGAGGAGCGCGACATCGGCGAGCTGCGCGCGGCGCTCCGGACGGCGCTGCGCGAGGTGAACGTGGGCGTGTATGCCGCGGAGGCGAGCTGGCTCTGGCCAGCGCTCGAGGCGATCCCGCCGGCGGCGAGCGGCGAGCGGTACCTCACTGAGATCGTGGCCGCTGCCGCCGCCGAGCGCGCCGGGACGCGCACGGTGAGCGCCGCCGACGCGGGCGAGGTGCGCCAGGTGAACACGCGCGTTGAGCTGGCGCAGGCCGAGGCCGTGCTGCGCGCGCGCGTGCGCGAGCGGCTGATGCTGGGCGGCGTGACGATGCTCGATCCGGCGTCGACGTTCGTCGACGCGACTGTGACGGTGGGCGCGGACACGACGCTGCTGCCGGGCGTGCACCTGCTCGGCGAGACGCACGTGGGCGGCGGATGCCGCATCGGGCCGGGCGCGGTGCTGCGCGACACGGCCGTGGGCGACCGTTGCGAGATCGGCGGCTCGACGATCGAGGGGGCGACGCTCGCCGACGACGTGTCGGTGGGGCCGTACTGCCACGTGCGGCCGGGCTCCGTGATCGAGGCCGGCGTGCACCTCGGCAACTACGCGGAGGTGAAAGCGTCGCGCATCGGCGCGCGCACGCAGGTCGGGCACTTCTCGTACATCGGCGACGCGGAGCTGGGGCCGGATGTGAACATCGGCGCGGGCACGGTCACGTGCAATTTCGACGGCACCGCGAAGCACCGCACGATCATCGGCGCCGGGGCGTTCATCGGTAGCGACTCCATGCTCGTCGCGCCGGTGCGCATCGGTGCGGGCGCGCGCACGGCGGCGGGCGCGGTGGTCACGGCCGACGTCCCGGACGGCGCGCTGGCGGTGGGCGTCCCGGCGCGCATCCGCCGCGAGCGAGAGGGGGTCTGAGGCCCTTCGGGCCGATCACGCTTGGAT
>CAMDBZ010000150.1 GCA_945889565.1 Thermoflexus hugenholtzii JAD2
CTTGGGGAGGAAGGCGTCGGCGCCGGCATCGAGCAGCGACTGCGCGCTGAACTCGTCGCTGAACGCGGACATTGCGACGACGGGCAGGGCGGCGCGTCGCGGGAGCGCGCGCAGGTGCGCGATCACCTCGGGGCCGGAGCGCTGCGGCATCTTCACGTCGAGCAGCACGGCGTCGATCGGTGCGTCGCTGTCGAGGGCGCGCTCGGCCTCGAGGCCGTCGGCGCAGAGCAGGGCGGCGTAGCCGCGGCCCTCGAGGACGAGCGCGAGCATGCCGCGGAGGCTCTCTTCGTCCTCCGCGACAAGCACCGTGCGGCGCGCGGGCGCGTCCGCGCGCTCGGCGCTGGGCTGCAGCGGGCTAGCCGGCGCGGAGACCGGCCCCGCCGCCGATGTCGGGGGTTTCGAGTCCGACGAGGCCGCGTTTGATCGCATAGCGGATCAGGTCCGTCCGGTTGCGCGCGTGCAGCTTGTTCATGATGTGGGCCTTGTGCGCTTCGACTGTCTTCACGCTGATGAAGAGCACGTCGGCGATCTTCTGGTTGGAGAGGCCTTCAGCGATCAGCTGGAGCACCTCGCGCTCGCGGCCGGTGAGCAGTTCGTAGCCGGCCTTCGCCTCCGGCTGCTTGGCCTGCATCATCACGTCGTTGACGGCGATCTCGGCGGCGACGTCTGCGGAGAAGTAGGTATTGCCGCGGTGCACGGACTGGATGGCGAGCAGCAACTCCTCGAGGTCGGAGCGCTTGACGACGTAGCCGGCGGCGCCGGAGCGCAGCGCCTCGAGCAGGCGCTCGTCTTCGAGGTAGGCGGTGAGGATGAGCACGCGGGTGCCGGGGGCGTGGCGCACGATCTGGCGCGTGGCCTCAATGCCATTGAGGCCGGGCATCACCATGTCCATGAGCACGACGTCCGGGCGCATGCGCTCGCACGCCTCGACGGCGTCGCGGCCGTTGGTGGCCTCGCCGACGATCTCGAGGCCCTCCTGGCTGTCGAGCATGGCGTGCAGCGCCTGGCGGAGCAGCGTGTGGTCATCGACCAGGAGCACGCGAATGCGGGGCGCACCGTTGCGCAAGGTCGGGCGGGTGCGCGTCACCGGGGCGACATCGCGGGAGCGATCCGGGGGGGTAGTCATCGAACCTCCATGCCGCCACGCTTAAGCGTACGCGGCCTACTCCATGACGCAACAGCACGAACCGACCCCCCTCGGCTACGGCGTGCTGCTTGACGCGTCGTTATGCAGACATGCGTCCCTGCCCGTAGCTGCTGGCTGCCGTGAGCTCCCGGTAGTCGTCGAAGCGGTCCGTGGACTCCGGGCTGGCCGGGTAGCGCCTGGTGGCGTGGCAGCGCCGGCACTGGCCGGTGACCCATCCGTCGGTCGGCTCTGCGAGCAACCAGTGGTGCACGCAGGTCGGCTCGGAATCTTCGGTGACGATCTGGAGTTCGGGCATTGGCTCCCACCTCGGTGCATCCTTGCAGTGGACGTGGGCCATGCTATGGGTGACCGGGCGGGCCCCCTATCGGCATTTCCCCTACGGCACTAGGGGGGGAACGCCTGCATTCCCGAGGGTGCCCGCGGGCGCGCATCGGTGCGCGGTGGAGGGCGGACTGGGGTCAGCGAGCTGACGCTGCGGGCGCATCCGCACGTGGAGCGAGGGCTGGGGCGTAGGGGTGCGGGCGGCGCCGTACGGAAGCGCCGGACGGTGCCGGGCGAGGCGAGGCGCTCAGCCGCCGAACTTGGCGCCGAGCGACTCGATACCTTCGAACGAGTACTCCTGGTGGCCGCCCTCGGCGACCACGAGGTTCAACTCGGAGCGCAGGGCGAGGTCATGCGGAGTCTGCGCGGCGTGGTTGGCGTCCTGCTCCGAGACCCAGACGCCGATGCGGCCGAGGCGGCCGGACGAGTCCATGTGGTCGAGGCGGTAGCCGCGGACGTAGCCGGGCTGCTGCTCGTAATACTCGACGAGCTGGGCGATGAGCTCGCGGGCGCGAGCCTCTTGGCCGGGCTTCGATTGCATGATCGAGACGCGCACGTAGGCCATCGCCATCCCCCCAGTCCAGACCGCCGTCTAGGCCACTATAGCGGCCACTCTCGCTCCGCGGGGCCAGGGCGGCGATGCCGACGCGAAACGCACGCAGGCGCAGCCGTGCGCGCGACAATTCCGCCCGCGCACGCCTGCGCGCGAACAGCAGCAGGCCCGGCGGCGACTGCCGCGAGGCCACCGCCGCGAGCCGGACGGCGCAGCCGCAGTTATTAGAGGCGGAGCTTGCCGTGGGAGGGCTGGCGTCGGCGCTGCTTGCCGGCCGCGAGCCGCTCTTCCTCCAGCAGGTCGACGGGGTCGGCGACCTGGGTCTCGTGCACGTGCCCGCAGGCGATGCACGTGCCGAAGGTGCCGTACCAGTCATCTTCTACGATCATGAGTCCGCGACAGCGCGGGCACTGCTTGGGCGTGGTCCTCGTTAACACGGGTGATGTCCTCGACTGGCTCGTGTCGGAATCCCTCCGGCCAGGGCCTGTTTCTCTGCCGACGGGGTTAGCTGACGGGTTCGGGCTGAAGCAGGCTGCCCGCTCTCTTGCGAGAGTTCACCCCAGAATGGTGGGTCCCCCGGTCCTCTTGCGAGGATTTGGCAGGGCGCCGAAGCGCCGCGAGTTCCGTCCCCCTCCGCAATCGACGTCGCTCACGACTTCGATCACGCGCGTACGCGAGATCGTTCGTGATTGAGGGAACAAAGCATAGTCGCCGCGGCCCGGGTGTCAACCCTGCGGGTGGACGCCTGCGGGTGGACGCCTGCGGGTGGACGCGATGTCGCGGGGCCAGCGCGACGGCGGGCTGCTATGCTCCGCAGTGTTCTCGCGCACGTCCGGGGAACCCGGTGCGAATCCGGGGCTGTCCCGCAACTGTGAGCGCCGATGGTGGCGCGAGCCAGGATACCGGGTGCGCCGCAGTGACCGAGCCCGCGCGGACGGGCCGTCGGCACGTGGCCACGCAGCGCTTGCGCGCCACGTCCGCGGACCCGCACGCCGGGGCGCGAGGGGTGCGAGCGTGCAACGGGCCGAACCGCTGGACGAACCGGTGACAGGCTGGGCGCGCGCGCCCCGTCGGCTGCGGAGCCGGCTGTGGCGGCCGCTGCCGCTCGCCGTGCTGCTGCTGGCGCTGACCGCAGGCCTGGCGGCGACGCTGGGGACGGCGGCGATCCCGGCGACGACGGCGATTGCGCTGGTGCTGAACCAGCTGCCGTTCGTGGCGTTGCCGGTGGACGGGCCGGCCGCGTGGGAGCGCATCGTGGTGGACGTGCGGCTGCCGCGCATCGCGATCGCGGGGGTGACGGGGGCAGCGCTGGCGTACTCGGGCGCGACGTACCAGGGGGTGTTCCGCAACACGCTGGCGGATCCGTACCTGCTCGGCGTGGCGTCCGGCGCCGGGCTCGGGGCGGCAGTCGCGATCATGTCGCCGCTGGACGCGGGGACGTACGGGTTCGGCTGGGTGCCGCTGTGCGCGTTCGCGGGGGCGGGGGCGGCCGTGACACTGACGTACCTGTTCGCGCATGCGGGGGGCCACGGCGCGAGCGGTGGCGGCTCTGACACGGCGCTGATCCTCGCAGGGGTGGCGGTGTCGGCGGTGGCGAGCGCGGTCACGTCATTCGCGATGCTGACGGGCGGCGAGCGCGCACAGCCGATCTTCAGCTTCCTGTTCGGCACGCTGAACAGTGCGAACTGGGAGCGGCTGCTAGTGGGCAGCCCGTACGTGCTGCTGGGCGCGGCGGCGATCGTGCCGTACGCACGCGTGTTGAACGTGCTGCAACTGGACGAGCAGCAAGCGACGGAGCTGGGCGTGGACGTGACGCGCACGAAGGTCGTGCTACTCGCGGGGGCGTCGCTGCTGGCGGCGGCTGCGGTGGCGCTGGCGGGGGTGATCGGCTTCGTGGGGCTGGTGATCCCGCACGTCGTGCGCATGGTGTACGGGCACGACTACCGGCGGCTGCTGCCGCTGGCGGCGGTGCTGGGAGCGGCGTTCCTGATCGGCGCGGACGCGGTGGCGCGCACAGTGCTGCGGCCGCAGGAGGTGCCGGTCGGCATCGTCACGGCGCTCGTCGGGGGGCCGTTCTTCCTGTACGTGCTGCGCGCGCGGGGGGGGCGCGCGTGATCGCGCCGGCGCCGACGGCCGGCGCGCTGCTGCGCGCGCGCGACGTGCGCGTCGCGCTCGGCGGGGTCGACGTGTTGAGCGGCGTATCGCTCGCGGTGGGCGAGGGGGAGGTCGTCGGGCTGCTCGGCCCGAACGGCGCGGGCAAGAGCACGCTGCTGCGGGCGGCGACGGGCCTGGTGCCGCTGACGGGCGGCAGCGTCGAGCTCAGCGGTGAGCGCGCGGGCGCGCTGGGCCGGCGCACGGTGGCGCGCCGCGTCGCCGTCGTGCAGCAGCTCGCCGAGGCGCCCGCGACGCTCACCGTCGAGGAGCTGACACTGCTCGGGCGCACGCCGCACCTGCGGTTGCTCG
>CAMDBZ010000151.1 GCA_945889565.1 Thermoflexus hugenholtzii JAD2
GCCGCGCCGCTCGCGGAGCCGGAGCGCCCCGCCGCCCCCGCGCCGCGGGCCACCGCCCGCACGACCACGCCTGTCGCGCGGACCGCCGCCTGGCCGTCCCCGGCGCAGCCCGCCGCGACCCCGCCCACTCCCGGCCGGCCGCCTGCGGGGCAGCCCGCTGCCGGCCAGCCCACTGCCGGCCAGCCCGCTGCCGGTCAGTCCACTGCTGGCCAGTCCACTGCCGACCTGCCCCTGCGCGACCGCGTCGACACGCTCGCCGCGGAGGGCCTGTCCGAGCGCGCCATCGCCCGCCGCCTGCGCATCGGCCTCGAGGAAGTGCGCCTGCTCCGGCTCCCGGAAGAGCGCGCGTCATGAGCTCGCGCCGCGTGCGCGTGACCGTGGCGGCCGTCGTGGCCGCGCTCGCGCTCGCGGCGCTGTGGGCGCCCGCGCGCGCCAACGGCGTGCCCACCCTCGTCCGCCTCGCCTACATCGACGGTCTCTCGAACTGGGGCCCCACCGACGCCTTCGGCACCGCCGAGCTGGGCCTGAGCGAGGGCTACGTGAAGATCGACGCCACCGGCCTCCCGCAGCTCGACCGCCAGCGCTACCAGGGCTGGATCGTCAACTCGCAGACCAACGACGCGATCTCCGTCGGCACGTTCAACGCATCCGACGCACGCGCCGTCGCCTACCGCGGCACGCTGCCCGAGATCACGGACTTCGGCTTCGACCTCTTCATCCTCACCGTCGAGCCCGACCCGGACGACGCGCCGCAGCCCACCGCGCAGCGCTCCATCGGCGGGCGCTTCTCGCTCGCCGGGGCGCGCAGCGCGGGCGGCGTCGGCGGCGACTCCCTCGCCGGCGGCCCTCGCCAGCTCCCCAACACCGGCGACCCGACCTACCGCGCCGACCTGCTGCGGCTGGCCGCGCTTGTCGCCGCGATCGCCGTATCGCTCGGCGTCGGCCTGCGCCTCGGACGGAGCCACGCATGATCCGCGGCCTCTACACCGCCGCCTCCGGCCTGCTCTTCGGCATCCGCCAGCAGGAGGTCGCCGCGAACAACCTCGCGAACACCGGCACCTCCGGCTACAAGAGCGAGAGCGCAGCCGCCACCGCGTTCGGCGCCACTCTCGCGCGCCGCGTCGGCCGCAGCGATGCGCCCGTCCCCGTCGCGCTCAACGAGGTGATCGGCACGCTCGGCGGCGGCGTCTACCAGTCCATCCGCCGCTCGGACTTCGCCGTCGGCACGCTGCGCGCGACCAAGCAGCCGCTCGACCTCGCGATCAGCGGCCCCGCCTTCTTCGTCATCGCCACGCCCGAGGGCGTGCAGTACACGCGCGACGGCCACTTCGGCCGCGACCGTGACAATCAGCTGATCACCGCCGAGGGCCACGCGGTGCTCGACGATGGCGGCGCGCCGATCGTGATCGAGACGGACAACGTGCGCGTCACGCCGACCGGCGAAATCCTCGCCGGCGACCAGCCGATCGCCACGCTGCAGCTCGTCACCATCGACCGCGACAACGCTGTGCGCGCCGGCGGCACCCGCTACATGCTCGCCGCAGGCGCCGCCGCGCCGATCACCGCCGAGGACGCCGTCACCGTCCGCCAGGGCGCGCTCGAAGAAGCCAACGTCGATGTCGGCCGCGCGGCCACCGACGTGCTCGGCGCCTCGCGTGCGTTCGAAGCCAACCAGCACGTCTTCAAGACGCTGAGCGAGACGCTCGAGGCCACAGTGCGCGACGTCGGACGGGTGGGCTAGCGATGACCAGTTCACTCGACGCGGCGCTCAGCGGCCTGCTGGAACAGCAGCGCTCGCTGGAGCTGATCGCGAACAACCTCGCGAACGTGAACACCACGGGCTACAAGCGCGCGCAGGTGCACTTCCAGGACGTGCTGGACACCGCGCAGATCCTCGCCGCGCTGCGTGGGGAGCTGCCCCCAGCGGACGCCTCCACCTCCGCCGGCGTGCAGAGCAGCACCCTGCGCCGCACGTTCACGCAAGGGCCGATCACCCCCACGCAGCGCGAGCTCGACTTCGCGATCGAGGGCGATGGCTTCTTCCGCCTCGCACTGCCGGATGGCAGCTTCGGCTACACCCGCGATGGCACGCTCCAGCTCGGCGCCGACGGTCGCGTGACCTCGGCGCACGGCTACCCGCTCGAGCCGCCGATCACGCTGCCGCCGGTCTACCGCGACCTGCGCGTCGAAAGCGACGGCTCGATCACCGTGCGCCGCCCGCTCACCGAGGCGGAGCTCGCCGGCCTGCGCCCGGACCAGCCGCGCGACGGCGTGCGCGAGAACGTGGGCACGCTGCAGCTCGTGCGCTTCGCCAACACCGACGGCCTGTCCGCGCTCGGCGAGAACCTGTTCGCCGAGACCGCCGAATCGCAAGCGCCCATCGAGGGCCAGCCCGGCATCGACGGCATGGGCTTCGTGCGCAGCGGGTTCCTCGAAGCGTCCAACGTCGATGTCGCGGAGGAGATGACCGCGATGACACTCGCCTCACGCAGCTATCAGCTCAACCTGACCGCCTACCGCACCATCGACGAGATGTTGCGCGCGGCCGGCCAGCTGCCCTAACCGGCGCGCACTCAGGAGTCCGTCATGATCCAACCCGTTCGCCCGCAAGACGTCAGCGGCGCCTATCGCCAGCAGGCGATCTCCGGCACGCCGCCGCCGCCCGCCGGCGCCACCACGGGCGCTGCCGGCGGCGCGCGCGCCGGCACCCGCCGCGCCGACCAGGTCGAGCTGTCCGACGGCGCGCGGCAGCTCCAGACGCTGCTCGACGCCGTGCGCGCGCTGCCCGATGTGCGCGAGGACCGCATCACCTTCCTGCGCGACCAGATCGCCGCCGGCACGTACGACATCGACGCGACCACCGTCGCGCAGCGCCTCGTCGAGCAGGGGCTCGCATGAGCGGCCTGCGCACCGGCACCGCCGCGCTCGTCGCCGCGCTCACCGAGGAGCGCGGACTCTACGGCGACCTCGTTGCGCTCACGCAGCGCGAGGAGACCGCGATCGTCGGCGGCGACGTGCGCGCGCTCACGACGATCGTCGACGAGAAGGAGCAGCTGCTCGAGCTGCTCGCCGCGCTCGAAACCGAGCGCATGACCGCGCTCACCGCCGTCGCCGCCGCGCTCGGCCAGGCCGGCGCACCGCTCGAGTTCGGCGACGTGCTCGCCGTCGCCACCAGTGCCGAGCGCGACGCGCTGCTCGCCGTCGGCGCGGCGCTCCGCGAGCAGGCCAGCGCGCTGCAGCAAGCGAACGACCGCAACGCGCAGCTGCTGCGCGGCAGCCAGCAGCTCGTCGACCGCTGGATCCAGTACCTGCGCACCGTGATCGGCGGCAGCCTCACCTACAACCCCCACGGCGCCGCGGGCACCGCCCGCACCACCCGCGTGCTCGACCGCTCCGCATAGGAACCCGCCATGGCCATCTCCAGCGGCCTCGACATCGCGATTCGCTCGCTCATGGCCCAGCAGCACGCCGTCAACACAGCCTCACACAACATCGCGAACGCCAACACGCCCGGCTTCAGCCGCCAGCGCGTCCGCCTCGAGGCCATGCCCGGCCTCGCCGCCTCGCCCGGCATCCCCAGCGCCGGCGGCGGCGTCGACTCACTGAGCGTGCGCCGCGTGCGCGACGTGTTCGTCGACTACCAGATCCGCCTCGCCAACCAGGCCGCCGGCCGCTTCGAGGCGCGCGCCTCCTCGCTCCAGAAGGCCGAGCTTGTCGTCAACGAGCCTTCCGACAACGGGCTGCGCGCCGTCCTCAGCCAGTTCTGGAACTCGTGGCGCGACCTCGCCAACCAGCCGGAATCCAGCGCCGCGCGCACCGCCGTGATCCAGGCCGGCGGCACCATGACCAGCACCGCCACGCGCATCTACGAGTCCTTCGTCCGCCTGCGCGGCGAGGCCGACGCGCGCGTCATCCAGGACGTCACCGAGATCAACGGCCTCACCGCCAACATCGCCAACCTCAACGAGCAGATCGCGCGCATGTCCGCCGTCGGCGACCAGAGCAGCGACCTGCGCGACACCCGCGACCTCGCGATGGAGCAGCTGTCCCGCCTCATCGACATCCAGTACGTCGACCGCGCCGACGGCCGCATCGACGTCTTCGTCGGCGGCCACACGCTCGTCACCAGCGGCACCTCCTACGCGATCACCGGCGTCGCGAACGCCGGCAACCTCAACTTCGTCGACCTGCGCTTCCAGGCCGACAACACCGCCGTCGTCGTCACCGACGGCGAGCTGCGCGGCCTGCTCGACCAGCGTGACGGCGACCTCGTCAATCGCATCACAGACCTCAACGCACTGCTCGGACAGGTGATCACGGACGTCAACGCGGCGCACGCCGCGGGCTTCGGCCTGGACGGCCTCACCGGCCGCGCCTTCTTCACCGGCACCAACGCGTCCAACATCGCCGTCAATCCCGTCGTGAGCGCGAACACGAACGCCGTCGCCGCCTCCACCACGCTCGCCGGCGTGCCC
>CAMDBZ010000152.1 GCA_945889565.1 Thermoflexus hugenholtzii JAD2
ACTCGGACCCGCCCTTGAGCGCCAGCACCTTCGTGATCGCCGCCGTCAGCGTCGTCTTCCCGTGGTCCACGTGCCCGATCGTCCCCACGTTCGCGTGTGGCTTGTTGCGCTCGAACTTCCCCTTGGCCATCGCTACCCTCTCCTCGGACTCTGCCTGGAACCCTACCCGGCGCGCGTTGCTCGCGTGCGCCCGGAGATCTCCTCCGCCACGTTCGGCGGTACTTGCGCGTAATGCGCGAACTCCATCGAGTACGTCGCACGCCCCTGAGTGTTCGAGCGCATGTCAGTCGCGTACCCGAACGTCTCCGCGAGCGGCACGAGCGCGCTGATCACGCGCGCGTTACCGCGCTGCTCCACACCGTGCACCTGCCCACGCCGCCCGTTGATGTCGCCCAGCACGTCGCCGAAGTAGTCGTCCGGCGTCACGACCTCGAGCTTCATCACGGGCTCGAGCAGCACCGAGTTCGCCTTCTCCATCGCCGCGCGCATCCCCATCGACCCAGCGGTCGTGAACGCCATCTCCGATGAGTCCACCGGGTGGAATGAGCCGTCGACCACCGCGACCGCGACGTCAACGACCTGGAAGCCCGCGCGCACGCCGTTGTGCAGCGCCTGCTCCACGCCCGCACGTACCGCCGAGATGTACTCGCGCGGGATCGAGCCGCCGACGGTGCGATCCTCGAACACGTACCCCTGTCCCGGCTCGCGCGGAGCGACCTCCAGCACGCAGTGGCCGTACTGCCCGCGACCGCCCGTCTGCCGCACGAAGCGGCCTTCCGCCTTCGCAGCGCGCGTGATCGTCTCCCGGTACGCGACCTGCGGTCGGCCGACGTTCGCCTCCACTTTGTGCTCGCGTCGCATCCGGTCGACGATCACCTCGAGGTGCAGCTCGCCCATGCCGGAGATCACCGTCTGGCCCGTCTCCTGGTCGAAGCGCACCCGGAACGTCGGGTCTTCCTCCGTCAGGCGCTGCAGCGCATCGCCCAGCTTGTCCTGGTCCTCGCGCGTCTTCGGCTCGATCGCCACAGAGATCACCGGCTCCGGGAACGTGATCGCCTCGAGCACCACCGGCGCCTCACGCGACGCCAGCGTATCGCCCGTGAACGTATCCTTGAGCCCGATCGCCGCCGCGATGTCGCCCGCGTAGACCGTATCGATCTCCTCGCGCGAGTTCGCGTGCATCTTCAGCAGCCGGCCGAAGCGCTCGCGCTTGTCGCGCCCGGTATTCAACACCTGGTCGCCGCTCTTCACGACGCCCGAGTACACGCGAAAGAACACGAGCCGCCCGACGAACGGGTCCGACACGACCTTGAACGCAAGCGCCGTCAACGGCTCGTCGTCACTCGCCGGCCGGTCAACGAGTTGATCGAGATTCCCGACGAGGTGCGCCGTGACCGGCGGCACGTCCAGCGGCGACGGCAGGTACGTCACCACGGCGTCGAGCATGGGCTGCACGCCCTTGTTCTTGAGCGCAGTGCCGCAGAGCACGGGCGCGATCGCGTTCGCGATGGTCGCGCGGCGGATCGCCTTCACGAGCTCGACTTTGTCGGTCGCGTGGCCCTCGAGGAACGACACCATCAACTGGTCGTCGTTCTCCGCCACGCGTTCGACCAGCACCTCGCGCGCGGCCTGCGCCGCGTCCGCGTACTCCGCCGGGATCGGCTTCGTCGTTACCTCGCCGCCACGCTCGCCTTCGAAGTAGAGCGCCTGCATCTCGACGAGGTCGATCACGCCTTGGAAGCGGTCCTCAGCGCCCATCGGCAGCTGCAGCGGCACCGGCACGGCGCCCAGCCGCTCGCGGATCATATCCACGCAGCGCTCGAAGTCGGCGCCTGTGCGGTCCATCTTGTTCACGAAGCAGATGCGCGGCACGTGGTACCGATCCGCCTGCCGCCATACCGTCTCCGACTGCGGCTCCACACCCGCCACGCCATCGAAGACCACCACGCCGCCGTCCAGCACCCGCAGCGAACGCTCCACCTCGACCGTGAAGTCGACGTGGCCGGGCGTGTCGATGATGTTGATCGAGTGGTCGGCCCAGGCGCAGGTCGTCGCGGCGGACGTGATCGTGATCCCGCGCTCGCGCTCCTGCTCCATCCAGTCCATGACCGCCGTGCCCTCGTGCGTCTCGCCGATGCGGTGCGTGCGGCCCGTGTAGAACAGCACGCGCTCGGTCACCGTCGTCTTGCCCGCGTCGATGTGCGCGATGATCCCGATGTTGCGTACTCGCTCGAGCGGTGTAGTACGAGGCATGCGTAGGTCGTCCCTGTTCAGATCCCCGGAGCGTTCACCGCCCCCGTAAGGACGGGGGCGGTCAGGCAGCGCGCGCGGCGACTACCAGCGGTAGTGCACAAACGCGCGGTTGGCTTCGGCCATCCGGTGCGTTTCTTCCCTGCGCCGAATCGCGGCGCCCGTGTTGTTCGCTGCGTCCAGCAGCTCAGCAGCGAGCCGCTCCGCCATCGATCGGCCGTTCCGGCCGCGCGCCCCCTGCAGCACCCAGCGGATCGCCAGCGCCTGCCGCCGCTCGGTGCGGATGTCCACGGGCACCTGGTATGTCGCGCCGCCCACGCGCCGCGGCTTCACTTCGATCTGCGGCGTCGCGTTGCGCAACGCCTGGTCGAACACATCGATCGGCGAGCGCCCCGTCTGGCGCTCCACGCGCTCGAGCGCCTCGTAGACCACGCGCTCCGCAGTGCTCTTCTTGCCGCTGCGCATCAGCTTGTTCGTGAACGACGTCACCAGCCGCGACTGGTAACGCGGGTCGGGCAGCGTTGGGCGGCGGGGGGCCTGGTTACGTCGAGCCATTGCGCTGCCTCGCCCTACGTCTTCCGCGTGCCGTACTTGCTGCGGCCACGCTTGCGGTTCTGCACGCCGGATGCGTCCAGCGCGCCGCGAATGATGTGGTAGCGCACGCCCGGCAGGTCCTTCACGCGACCGCCGCGGATGAGCACCACCGAGTGCTCCTGCAGCGTGTGCCCCTCGCCCGGGATGTACGCAGACACCTCGATGCCATTGCTCAGCCGCACGCGCGCAACCTTGCGCAGCGCGGAGTTCGGCTTCTTCGGCGTGACCGTGCGCACCTGCGTGCAGACGCCACGCTTCTGCGGCGAGCCCTTCGGGGAGCGCGTCGTGCGGTTCTTCAGCGCGTTGAAGCGGAAGCGCAACGCAGGCGCCTTCGTCTTCTTCAGCACTGGCTTGCGGCCATGCCGCACCAGCTGGTTAATCGTCGGCAACGTGCTCTCCCACCACCGCGCGCCGCCGCGATCGCGACTGCGCACCCAGCGCCTGCCTGGCGCACCGCAACGAACCCCGTGGAGCGGCCCCCTGCGGGACCGTGCTACACCCGCCGATGGGCACACATTTCTGGGCACCATGAACGGCCGGAAGGCTTCGCGCCGAGCCAGCACGGGAACGCCTCGATGGCGCTACCGCCGGTCCTCGACGCGCCACGGCCACCGACCGCTCGCACGGACGTCCGCCGTCTGGGAACGCGACCCTGAATGCTAGGCACCGCTCCGAGTTGTGTCAACGTGGACTCAGGGAACCGCCGATTGCGGTGCGATACTGCCCGGCCGCCAACGGCAGCAACACGCCGACCGAGCGACGAGCTCGCCCGTTACGTCTTCTCCGGCAACCGTTCGCGACCCTAGCGGCAGCGCACCAGCAGCGCGCTGCTCGCGGGCACGCCCTGCGGGTGCAGCGCCCGCCAGCCCGCGTTCACGGCCGCGACCGCCGCATTCGGGATATACACCACGAACTGCCCCTGCGCGTTCGTCGCCCAGAACGCCGCCGTCGAGGCAGCGCCGGTGCCACACGTCGCCGCCAGGAGCTCCGCCTCGTTGCCCCCGCTGAAGACGATCAGCCCGAAGCCGCCGGCGGTCGGGACCGCCCCGCCCAGCACCCGCGGGAAGCTCCCCGCCGCGCCCGAGGACACGACCGCCGACGCCGAGGCGGGCTTCAGCAGCGCGTCGCGCACGACCACGCGGAACGCCAGGTCACCGCCCGCCTGCGCGGGCATCGCGAAGCTCAGCGCAGGGCCGCTCGGCGTCAACGCCACCGGCACGCCCCGCACCTGCGCCCACTCAAACGTCAGCGCTCCACCCTCCGGGTCGGCCGCGACGGCATTGAGCACCACCGGCGCCCCCGGAGCGACAGGCGGCAGCGGCGAGATGCTGACCGCAGGCCGGCGGTTCACCCCGTACATCTGCTGGAGCAGCGCTTGCTCGCTCGCCCCGGGCTGGCGCGCGCAGATCTGCAGCGGTGCCGGCGGCGCGGCCGCCATCAGGTCACCCGGCTGGTCGCTGTGCCCGAAGCCGAGCACGTGCCCGAACTCGTGCCGCAGCACCACCGCCGGGCATTGCTGGACGAAGTCGCTGCTCCCGAGCAGCACGTCGGCCTCACGGATCACGCGCACGCCGCCCTGCAGCGTCATCGCCGAGAACGTGATCGCGAGCGCGTTC
>CAMDBZ010000153.1 GCA_945889565.1 Thermoflexus hugenholtzii JAD2
CACCTCGCGCGGGGCGGCGCGCAGGTCGTGGTAGCCGCGCGCACCGAGCAGGCGACGGACCCGCGGCTGCCGGGGACGATCCACTCGGTCGCGCAGGCGATCACGGATGCCGGGCACAAGGCCGTGCCGCTGCGCATGGACATGCGCGACCCCGACAGCATCCGCGCCGGCGTCGCGGCCACCGTGGAGCAGTTCGGGCGGCTCGACATCATCGTGAACAACGCGGCGATCCTCGTGCCGGGCGACCTCGACACTGTGCTCGAGCGGCACATCGAGCTGATGTGGCAGATCGATCTGCGCGGGCCGATCCTGCTGTGCAAGGCAGCGCTGCCGCATATGCGCGCGGGCGGCGGCGGCGACATCATCAACCTGTCGTCGGCGGCGGCGATCTTCCCGGGGCCCGGCCCGTACACGGACGCGGGCATCGGCGGGCTGTTCTACGGCATGGTGAAGGCGGGGCTCGAGCGCTTCACGCAAGGGCTCGCGATGAACGTGCAGGCGGACAAGATCAAGGCGAACGTGCTGTCGCTGAAGTACCAGATCCGCACGCCGGGCAACATCTTCGCGCAGAACGACCCGGCGAACCCCCGGCTCGACTTCGACGACGCCGACTGGATGGGCCGCGCGGCGCGCTACATCTGCGAGCAGCCCGCGACGTACACGGGGCACATCGTCTACGACGACGATATCCGTGACCGCTTGCAGCAGTACGTCTAGTCGGCGCGCCCGACGTGACGACCCCAACCGCCGCCGTTCCCGCGCGCGCCGCGCCGCTGAGCGAGCGCGACCGCCGCCGCGCGGAGGCGCTGCCGGCCGCGGCGCTGCTGGTGGCGCTGAGCGCCGTCGCGCCGCTGAGCGTCGACATGTTCCTGCCGTCCATGCCGGCGCTGCGCGCTGAGTTCGGGGCGAGCGAGGCGCTGCTGCAGCTTGCGGTCACGCTCTTCATCATCTCGTTCGCGGGGTCGCAGCTCGTGTACGGGCCAGCGTCGGACCGGCTGGGCCGGCGGCCGGTGCTGCTGGTTGGCATGGCGCTGTTCACGGCGGGCGGCCTGCTGGCGCTGTTCGCACAATCGGCGGAGATGCTGCTCGCGGGGCGCGTACTGCAGGGGCTCGGCGGCGGGGCGGGGCCGGCGCTCGCGCAGGCGATCGTGCTCGACGTGTACGGCCGCGAGCGCGCCGCGCGCGTGCTGTCGTACATGGCGATCGCGCTCCCGCTCGCGCCCGCAATCGCGCCGATCATCGGCGGCGGGCTGCACGAGGCGTTCGGCTGGCACGCGGTGTTCGTCACGCTCACCGCGCTCGGCGTGCTGCTGGCCGTGCTGTACCGGCTCATGCTGCCGGAGACGAACGTGGGGCGCGGCGCGGGGCCGCGCGGCATCGCCGGCCTGGCGGCGGACTACCGCACGGTGCTGGGCAACCGCACGTACGTCGGCTACGCGCTGGTGATGGGGCTCATGTTCGCGGGGCAGCTCGTCTTCATCTCGTCATCGTCGTTCGTGCTGATCGACGAGCTCGGCCTGAACCCGCAGGTGTACGGGCTGAGCTTCGGCTTCGTGGCGCTCGGGCTGATGGCGGGCGCGACGCTGTCAAGCCGGCTCACGGGGCGCGTGTCGGGCGGGCAGCTGGTGCTCGTGGGCGCAGCGACCGCGGCGGCGTCGAGCCTGCTGATGGCGGCCGTGATGTGGGCGGGTGGCGCGCACGTGCTGACGCTGCTCACGCCAATGTTCGTGACGGCGCTCGGGCTGGGGCTGACGCGGCCGTCGGCGATGGCCGGCGCGCTCGTACCGTTCCCGCACATCGCGGGGCTTGCCTCGTCCGTGCTCGGCTTCTCCACGATGCTGGTGGCGACGACGTACAACATCGCGTACGGCGCGCTCGTGGCGCCGAGCGCGACAGCGCTCGCGACCGGCGTGTGGCTCGCGGTGACGGCGGGGCTGGTGGCGGTGCTGCTGCTGCGGCCGGGTCGTGTGGCCCGTACCGCGGCCAGCGTGGCGCGCTAGCCGAGACGTCGCCCTAGGCGGGGCGGCGCGCCGTGATGTACGCGCTCGCGACGCCGCGCTCGTTGTCCTCGTAGTCGAGCGACACGTCGGTGAACCCGGCGGCGACGAGCAGCTGCGCGAACTCGGACGCGGGCAGCGCGCCCGCGACGCAGCCTGCCCACGACTCGGCGTCGCGCGCCTCCGCTGCGGTGAGCGGACGCGTGCGCACCATGTCGGAGACGCCGAAGCGGCCTCCGGGGGCGAGCACGCGGAACGCCTCGGCGAGCACGCGCGGCTTGTCCGTCGAGAGATTGATCACGCAGTTCGAGATCACAACGTCGAACGTCGCGTCGGCGAAGGGCACGTCCTCGATCTCGCCGAGACGGAACCGCACGTTCGGCAGCTGCATGGTCTCGGCGTTGTGGCGCGCGAGCTGCACCATCTCCGGGGTCATGTCGAGCCCCCACACCGCGCCCGTCGCGCCGACGCGCTGCGCGGCGAGGAAGCAGTCGATGCCGCCGCCCGAGCCGAGGTCGAGCACGCGCTCGCCGGGCTGCAGGCCCGCGATTGCGACCGGGTTGCCGCAGCCGGCCGAGGCGAGCTGCGCGCCCTCAGGCAGCGCGGCGAGCTCGGCTTCGGCGTACAGGACAGCGCCGAAGGCCGCGTCCGCACCCGATGCAACAGGCGCCTCGACGGCGCAGTTCGGGTCGGCGGGGTCGCAGCTGAGCGCGCCCGCGTCGTCGTCGTCGAGCGTGAGGAACTGCAGCGCGCGCGGGCCGGCCGGCGCGGCCGGCTCGCAGCAG
Source organism: Thermoflexus hugenholtzii JAD2 (assembly GCA_945889565.1). Taxonomy (GTDB): domain Bacteria; phylum Chloroflexota; class Dehalococcoidia; order UBA2979; family UBA2979; genus SHYP01. The sequence continues at coordinate 2,783 of CAMDBZ010000153.1, forward strand.
GCAGCCGCGGCCGCGTCGACGTGCTGCGCGGCAAGCGCTGCGCGCGCGCGCGCGCCGTAGCGCTCCACGACGGCACGCCGGACGGCCAGCGGGTCCGGCAGCGGATCGAGCTGGGCTTGTGGCTGGTCGCTCATGTGAGTCTCCTCAGCGGCTCCGCGTAGCGCGCGGACGCGCCCCAAGTATAGCCCCCCAGCGGACGGCTGGGCGGCGAGCCCTACGCCTCGGTGGCCCAGAGCCCGCGCTCCGGCTCGGCGCCGTCCGGCCAGGCGGGGCGGGCGCGGTAGAACAGCTCGTCGCCGAAGAACTCCGCCTCCAGCTCCGGCGGGATGCGCGCGAACATGCTGTTCTCGCCGAACTGCGTGCGATGCATGCGCGCGGCGCGCCGCTTCGCCGCGACGTGCGCGCGCACATCCACCTGCAGGCTGACGACAGGGTCCGGCGCGCGTAGCGCGGCCTCAGCTCGTTCGCGGAACGCCGGGTTAATCTCGTCGGCCGCCACGAGGCCCCGACGCTCCATCTCCGCGAACACGCCCGCCCAGCGCTTCATCGGCCGCGCGCCCCAGTACAGCCGCTCCGGCGCCCACGCCGCGCCGCGGTCCGCGTGCTGGGAGGGGTCGCCCGCCGCATCGAACGCCGCGACCACGTGGCGGTGCACCGCGATGTGGTCCGGGTGCCCGTAACCGCCCTCGGGGTCCCACGTGAGCACGACGTGCGGCCGCAGCTCGCGCATCAGCCCGACGAGCTCCGAGACGACGGCGTCCGCCGGCTGGCGATGCAGGCAGCGCGGATCCTCGTTGGGCGGCGTGCCCTCCATGCCGCTGTCGCGGAACGGCAGGAAGCGCACATCGGTGAGCCCGATCTGCGCCATCGCCGCGCGCAGCTCGAGCTCGCGCACGTACGCAAGCGTTTCGGGGGTCGCCAGCGCCGGGTCGCTGATCTCGCCGACCTCGCCGCGTGTCGCACAGAGCAGCGTCACGCGCACGCCCGCCGCGAGCGCGCCCGCCAGCGTTCCCGTCGCCTGGCCTTCGTCGTCGGGGTGGCCGTACACGGCCAGCACACGTCGCTCGTCCACGTCGCCCACTTCTTCCACCGCGCGATCATCGCACGTGCATCGTGCACCGCGCGCCGGCTACGTGTCGGCCGCCGCGGCCACGCGCGAGCGTTCGCGCTCCTCGAGCGCGGCGGGCAGCGGGCGCGCGAAGATCGCGCACGCGATGCCCAGCGCGAGCGCCACGATCGTGGCGATGAACGCCGCCTCGTACGAGCCGGTCGCGTCCACCGAGCGCCCGACGACGAAGGGGATGCCCGCCTGCACCACGCGCAGCAGCAGCTGCAACGCCCCGAATACGATACCGAACGCGACGCGCCCGAACGACTCCGCCATCACCAGCGGCTGGACCGCGCCCACCGCCCCGAAGCCCAGCCCATACACCGCCGCGAACACCCACAGCAGCGCCTGCTGGTCCGGGGAGCGCACCGCGAGCAGCACGAGAATGCCGACGATCTGTACGCCGCACACCGTCGCGAAGCTGAAGCGGGCAGGCATGCGCTCGGACGCGTAACCGAAGATGAGCTTCCCGAACAGCCCGGCCGCGCCGAGGATCGTGATCGCGGTGCCCGTCGTCGCCTTGT
>CAMDBZ010000154.1 GCA_945889565.1 Thermoflexus hugenholtzii JAD2
CACCATCGCGTCACCAGCCTGCGAAGCGGCCAGCCGCCCGAGCGCCCGCGTCGCCTCCGCGAACTGCGGCGCCATCGCCGGCATCGCGCCACGCGCCAGCAGCTCGCGGGCGAAGCGCCGCCCCAGCTCGCCCGGGTGCACCGTCGCGCGCACCTGCACGAACCCCGCCCGCCCCAGCGCCTCGACGAGCGCCGCGGTGCGCCAGCGCGCGAGCTCCACCACCCACGACCCGCGCACGTGCGGCCGCAGCCGCTCCAGCAGCGCCACCCCCAGCGCCTCCGACAGCAGCGTCTCGCCGTACGCCCGCGGGGCGAGCGCGGCAGCGGCCAGCGCCTCGCCGTGCAGCGCCGCTGCCTCCGCACCCGCGGCCAGCGCGAGCGTGTAGCGCCGCTCCCGCGGCGGCTCCTGCACGCGCCGGACATAGCTGTACAGCAGCGTCCCGTCCGCCTCCCACAGCCACGCGGTCTCGAAGCCCGCCCCGCCCAGCCGCCAGTCCTGGTACGACGCGCGCAGCACACCCCCCGGCCGCAGCACGCGCAACGCTTCCGCGAACGCCGCCTCGGGCGCAGCCGCCTCCTCCAGCGACGACGCCGCCGTCACAAGGTCGAAGCTCGCGTCCGCGAACGGCAGGCGCGCCGCGTCGCCCGCCACGAAGCACGCGTTCGCGACGCCGAGCCGCCGCGCGTTCGCCGTGCAGCGCGCCACGCGGCGCGGCGACGCGTCGACGCCCACCACCAGCTGCTCCGGACACGCCACCGCCAGCGGCAGGGCCGGCCACCCGTCGCCGGGGCCGATGTCGAGCACCGCCGTGCCGCCCGCGGGCAGCTGCGCGGCGTAGTCCGCCACCCGCGCAGCGTCCGCCCAGTGCTCCTCGCGCCAGGCGTCGTACGGCACGTCGACGAACGCGAGCTGGCCGTTGCGCTGCCGCGCCATCAGCTCGTACAGCCCGCGCGGAGAGTCGCGCGGCTGCGGCGGCACGTGCTCGAACAGCCAGCGCTCGACGGCCGTCGGGGCGATCGCGTCACCACCCACGGCGGCCCCCATTCTGCGCTGCTACTTCAGCACGCCGACCTCGCGCAGCAGCTTCACCGTGCCCTGCAGATCATCGAGCCGCCCGAGGTCGATCGCCAGCGGTCGCAGCTCCGCCACCGACCGCACGTCGCCGCTGGCTGCCACGCCCGCCACCACCGGGTACTCGAACGTGCGCTGCGCGAAGTGGCGCTGCGCCTCCTCGCTGAGCAAGAATTCGATCAGGCTGGCCGCCGCCGGCTGCTGCTTGGAGGCCGTCAGGATGCCGGCGCCCGCCACGTTGACCAGCGTGCCCGGGTCGCCCGGCGCCGTGTAGTGGTTGCGCGCCGGGAAGCCAGTCCCGCGCTCCGCCAGGAACTGATGCAGGTAGTAGTGGTTCACCAGCCCGTACGCGATCTCGCCGTCGCCGACCGCGGCGACGATCGCCGGGTTGTTCGCGTACTCCACGACGCCGTTCGAGCGCATCTGCTGCAGCCACTCGCGCGCCGCCGCGTCACCTTTCGTCAGCCGCAGCGCCGTCACGAACGCTTGGAACGACCCGTTCGTCGGCGCCCAGCCGACCTTCCCGCGGAAGCGCGCGTCCGTGAGCTCGAGCACCGAGGACGGCAGCTGCGACTCCGTCACGAGCTTGGTGTTGTACACGATCACCCGTGCGCGCCCCGACAGCCCCACCCAGCGCCCGCCGGTGGAGCGGTACGCCGCCGGCACCCGCCCAAGCAACGACTGATCGAGGGTGGTGAACAGCCCCGCCTGCTCCACCGCGCCCAGCGCGCCCGCGTCCTGTGCGATGAACACGTCCGCGGGCGTGCGTCCACGCTCCTCCAGCAGCGTCGCCGCCAGCGGCCCGCTGTCCGCGTAGCGCGCCTCGATCTTCACGCCCGTGCGCTCCGTGAAGCGCGTGAACAACGGCTCGATCAGCTCGCGCGTGCGTCCGGAGTAGACCGTGAGCGTGCCGCCCGCTGCCGGCTGCCCGCCACCGGCCGCCGCCGCAGTCGGGTCCGCGCCCGCCGCAGGGTCAGCGCTCGCGTCCGGTCCGCCGCCGTCGTCGTCGCCGCCGCACGCCGCCGCCGCGAGCGCGAGCAGCACGACGCCCACCCAAGCCACGAGCGCGGGCCCGCGCCGCCACGGCGCGTGTCGAACCAGCTGAGACAACATGCAACCTCCAGCTCGCGGCGAGTGCCGCGTCTGCAGAACACAGCGAGCAGGGCTCGGCGCCGCGCCCACGCCGAGCAGCAGGATAGCATCGGCTAAGTCAGGAGCAACGCATGCCCTATCTCGACTTGCCGAGGATCGCCTAGAAGACGCCGCCCGTCCGCACCGCCCGCTCCAGCGCGTAGAGCGCCAGCAGCCCCGCGCCCAGCGCCAGCCATTTCCAGTAGAAGCGGCCCGGATCCTCCAGCAGCGCAGTCTCCTCGCTCGCCCCGCCCGCTAGCGCAGCCGGGCGGCCACCTCGTCGGCCAGCGGCAGGCACGCCGTCAGCCCCGGCGACTCGATGCCGCCGAGGTGCACGTAGCCCGCATCGTCCCAGATCAGGAAGTCCGCCGGCGGCTCCCCCGGACCGTCGAGCTTCGGACGGTACCCCACCTGCCCCGGCGCGATGTCCGCGTCGCGCAGCCCCGGCAGCAGCCGCTGCGCCGACGCGAGGAACGCCGCCCGCGACGCGTCGTCCGCGCGGTAGTCGAGCGGCGCGCCGTCCGCGAGCCAGGTCGCGTCCGGCCCGAGGTGCAGCCCGCCGTCCAGATCGATGGTCAGGTGCACGCCCAGCCCGCCGAGGTCGTGACGCGGCACCGGGTAGACCAGTCGCCCGACACTGCGCGCCACCGCCGTGGTGACCACGTCGTAGTACCGCCCGCGGTTGACGCGCTGCCGCAGCCGCGGCACTGCGGGCCCGCCGGCGTGCCGCGCTGCCCCGCCGTCGAGCGGGTAGCCGAGCGCCGCCGCCACAGCCGGCGCGCCGTGCCCCGCGCAATTCACCACCGCCGCGCTGCGCAGCTCCGTCGTCGCTCCGTCTGCGTCGCGCAGCTCCAGCGCGAAGCCGCCCGCGACGCGCGCGCCGGCGCACAGCTCGTGCCGGTACGCGAACCACGCACCGCCCTCCTGCGCGCTCGCCGCGAGCGACCGCGCGAACCCGGCCGCGTCGACGATGCCGCTACGCTCGGAGAGCAGCGCCGCCACCGCCGGCACCGCCGGCTCCAGCGCGCGCGCCTCCGCGCCCGCGAGCCGTCGCACGCCGGGCACCGCGTTCGCCGCCGCCTGCACGCACACCCCCTCGAGCGCATCGAGCTCGCTCGCATCGACGGCCACGACGAGCTTACCGGTCTGACGCGCGCCGACGCCGTGCGCTGCGCACCACGCGTACAGCGCCGCGTTGCCCGCGATGCACAGCCGGTGCTTCCACGAGCCCGTCGCGTAGTACAGCCCCGCGTGCACGACGCCCGAGTTGTGCGCACTCGTCTCCAGCGCGAACGTCGCGTGACGCTCGACGACCAGCACGCGCCGCGAGCGCGCGAGCACCGCTGCGACCGCGAGCCCGACGACGCCCGCGCCCACGACGACCGCGTCCCACTCGCGCGCCGCCGCATCGACGGTCATCGCTCGCTCGCGGCGCTCATCGCGTACGCGCTCCGCACGTCATCGCGCGCTCGTGACCACACCGTCCGACGTCACCACGACGCACTCGTACACCCCGCCTTCGAGGTGTGCGCCCGGCGCGACGAGCGCGTGCCGCAGCGTCACCCCCGACAGCACCGCGCCCTCCCCCACCACCACATCCGGCCCCAGCTCGCACCCGTCGATGCGCGCCGCGCTCGCGATCAGCAGCGGCCCCACGAGCCGGCTCGCCGCCACGGTCGCGCCGTCCAGCGACCGCACCACGCCCGTCAGCTCGCACCCCGGCGCCACGAACGGCGGCCCCGGCGTGAGCTCCCCGAGCAACGCCGCCTGCGTCGCGAGCAGCGCGCCGAGCGAGCCCGTGTCGAGCCAGCGCCCCGGCACCCGCGCCCCGCCCACCACGTGCCCCTCGCGAAGCAGCGCCGCCACCGTCGCCGTCAGATCGGACTCGCCGCGCGCGTTGATCACCGGGTCACCTCGCACGCGCGCCACCGCCGCGGGCGCGAGCATCCACACGCCGACGCACGCGAGGTTCGAGCGCGGTGCCGCCGGCTTCTCTTCGAGCGTGACGATGCGCTCGCCGCGCCCCCCGTCCGCCAGCTCCGCGATGCCCATCTCGCGCGGCCGGTCCGTCTCGTGCAGCGGCAGCCACCCCACCGCGCCCGAACGCTCGAACGCGCTCAGCTGCCGCAGCAGGTCGTGCCCGCGCAACACCGTGTCGACAGCGAGCAC
>CAMDBZ010000155.1 GCA_945889565.1 Thermoflexus hugenholtzii JAD2
ACCGCGGCCGGGTGGGTGGTGGACGCCACAACGCCCGCGTGCACGCGGGCGTTGTCGTGTGCGTTGCCGAGCGACGCGCGCGGCTACTCCGGTTGGTCGCGCCCCCTGTCGATGGCGTGCACGATCTGGCCGGCGACGTCGAGGCCGGCCTCGCTCGCGAGCCAGACGGCGGTGCGCGCGCCGAGCTCGGGCGCCACGACGTTCGCGCGCTCCTGCTCCGTGGCGCCGGCGCGCAGCGGGAAGCCGCGCGTCTCGACGCGGCCCGGCTGCAGCGCGACGCACAGCACATCGAAGCGCGCGAGCTCGGCGGCCGTCGTGCGCGTGAACGCCTCGACGGCGCCCTTGGAGGTGCCGTAGGGCGCGCCGCCGCGTACGACGCCGGTGCCGCCACCGCCGCCCGAGAGGTTGATGATGCGGCCGGCGCGCCGCCCGATCATCGCGGGCGCGACGGCCTTCGTGCACAGGAACGTGCCGAGCACGTTCACCGTCAGCACGCGCATGAAGTCTTCCGCGCTCACCTGCTGCATGAACGCGACCGGGCCCTGGATGCCGGCGTTGTTCACGAGCACGTCGATCGGGCCGAGCTCATGCTCGACGGTCTCGATCATGCGCGTGACGTCGGCTTCGACCGAGACGTCGGCGGCGATGGCGAGCGTGCGGATGCCGGCGGCGGCGGCGATCTCGTTCGCCGCACGATCGACGTCGGCGAGGGTGCGCGCGGCGAGCGCGACGGTCGCGCCCTCGCGTGCGAACGCCTCGGCGATCGCGCGGCCGATGCCGCTGCTCGCGCCGGTGACCAACGCTACTTTCCCGTCGAGCCGTCCCATTTGTCGCCTCCTCGTGTCGCGCGCTGGCCGCATCGTAGGTCGCGCGGGCGCGCGCGGCGAGCGGTGGGCGCGGCGCTGCGGGGGTGGGGCGCTGGTATCATCCGCGGCAGTCGCGGCTGGGCGGGGGCGCCAGCGGGCGGAAGGAGCGGGTCATGGGAGGCGCGGCATGGTGACAGCGGCATGGTGACAGCGGCATGGTGACCGGAGCGCTGGCGACGCGCACGCTCGGGCGCACCGGGTTGGTGGTGACGGCGCTCGGCTACGGCGCGATGTCGCTCGACGATCGCTTCGGGCGCGCTGTGAGCGCGGACGAGGCGGCGGCCGTGCTGCACGCGGCACTTGACGCGGGCATCAACTTCATCGACACCGCGCCGGACTACGGGCCGAGCGAGGAGTACATCGGGCGTGCGATCGCGTCGCGTCGCGGCGAGTACGTGCTCGCGACGAAGTGCGGCTGCCCGGTAGCCGCGGCGGCCGGCGCCGGTCACGTGTACACCGCGGAGAACGTGGTCGCGGGGGTGGAGCAGAGCCTGCGGCGGCTGCGCACGGACTATCTCGACATCGTGCAGTTCCACGGCAGTCCGTCGGCCGCGACGCTGGCGGAGCACGGGGCGATCGAGGCGCTGCGCGGGCTGCAGGCGCAGGGCAAGGTGCGCTTCATCGGCATGTCGGGCACGATCCCCAACCTCGATGGGCAGATCGCGCTCGGTGCCTTCGACGTGTTCCAGGTGCCGTACTCGGCGCTGCAGCGAGAGCACGATGTGCTGATCGCGGAGGCGTCGCGCGGCGGCGCGGGCATCGTTGTGCGCGGCGGCGTGGCGCGCGGGGCGCCCGCGCCGGACAAGGGCTGGGATATCCGCCGGCTGCCCGAGGTGGCACCCGAGCGGCCGCGCGCGACGTGGGAGGCGGCCCGGCTCGACGAGCTGCTGGACGCCGTTCCGGGCGGCGCCACGCGTATGGAGTTCATGCTGCGCTTCACGCTGTCGCATGCGGACCTCGACACGACGATCGTCGGTACGGCGGACCTCGGGCATCTCGCGGACAACGTGCGCGCGGCGAGCCGTGGCGCGCTGCCGCCGGACGTGTACGCGGAGGCGTGCCGCCGCCTCGACGCCGCGAGCGCGGCGTAGGGTTCGCTACCCGGCAGTCGCATCTCCCGCGCCGAGCAGCGCGTCGAGGTCATGCTTGGCGTCGAGGATGCGCGCCCACACGTCGCCCTCGCGCTCGAGGCGTGCGGGGGCGGTGCGAATGGTGAAATCGGTCGGGTACCAGCGCTCGAGCTCGTCCCAGTGCAGCGGCATGGAGACGGGCGCGCCGGGCTTCGCGCGCGGCGAGTAGGCGACGGCGAGGTTCTTCGCGCGGGCGTTCTGGTTGTGGTCCAGGAAGACCTTGCCGGCGCGCTTCGGCACGTTCCACTCCGTGGTGACGGCGTGCGGGTGCGCGCGCACGAGGAAGCCGGTCATGGTCTCGCAGATGCTGCGGATCGTCTGGTAGTCGTACTGGCGCACGACGGGCACGTAGATGTGCAGTCCGGTCGCGCCGGACGTCTTCACGAACGCGGTGAGCGAGGCGGATGCGAGCAGCTCCTGTAGCCAGCGCGCGGCCTCGCAGGTCTGAGCGTACGCGCGGCGGTTGAGCTCCGGCTCCGCGCCGGCGGCCTCGTCGCCGGCGTAGATGTAGGGGTCGAGGTCGAACAGCAGGAAGTCGGGGTAGTTGAGCAGCGACGCCTCGAGCGCCGCGCGCGAACCGCTGAACGTCGTGCCGAGCGCGTGGCCGTCGGGCGCTGGGTCGACGCGCGCGAGGGTGGTGTGCAGCGCGAGGTCGGCCATCTGGCCGAGCCAGAGCAGTGTGGGCAAGTTGTTGCAGAGCAGGTACGTGCTGTCGCCGCCGCTCCCGGCGCGGTCCGGAGCCGCGCCGCCGGTGGACTCGGAGAAGACCTGCACGCGCTCGACGTATGCGGGGGCGTCGTCGTAGTGCTTCTGGTAGAAGAAGGGCGCGCCGATGCCGTTGGGGTAGCGCGTCATGGTGAGTGGGCGGTCGCGCAGGTGCGGCAGCAGCCAGCGCGCGACCTGCGCGTAGTACACGAGCAGGTCGCGCTTCGTGACCGCGCGTTCGGTGCCGTGCGCGGGCCACAGCGGCTTGTCGAGGTTCGAGAGCTTGAGCTGGTGCGGGCCGAGCTCGAGCGTCATGGCTCGGCGCGGCGTGGCGAGCTGCTCGAGTGCGGAGGCGATCTGCGCATCGAGGGAGCCCTCACCCCCCGGCCCCCTCTCCCCGGGACGGGGCGAGGGGGAGACGGAGCGCACGCCACGTTCCTGAGGCGCGGGGGAGTCCGCGGGATTGATTGATTGATTGTTTGTGGCGGTCGTGAGCACCGCTTCGTGCGGGGGCTTGTCGGGGCGCAGGCGGATGAAGACGGGGGCGCGCAGGCGGCTGTCGCGGGTGCGCTGGGCGAAGGCGACCTCGGCGACGAGCTCCGGGCGCACGAACGTGACGGGCTCGACGCGCAGGATGCGCCACGAGGTGCTGCCGAGCAGGAAGATGTCGCCGATCGCACTCTCGACGGCCCAGTCTTCGTTGACCGTGCCGACGACGGTCTCGTCGGGCTCGGCGACGACGCGGTAGTCGCCGAGCTCGGGGATCGCGCCGCCGTTCTGCAGCGCGGTGAGGCGCGCGGCGCGGCGTCCGCGCAGCATGCCGTTGATGCGGTCGTAGTGCAGCAGCGGTGCGGAGCGGCCCGCGCCGTCGCCGACGCCATCGGCGAGCATCGCGAGCACGTCGTCGTAGTCGGCGCGCGGGAGGTCGCGGAACGGGTGCGCGCGGCGCATGAGGTCGAACAGCGCGTCCGCGTGCCAGTCTTCGCACGCGCACTCGGCGACGATCTGTTGCGCGAGGATGTCGAGCGGCGCGCGCGGCTGCACGATGCGGTCGAGGCGGCCCGCGCGCACGGCGCGCACGAGCGCCGCGCACTCGACGAGCTCGTCGCGGCTGGTGGGGAAGAGGCGGCCGTCAGGGGTGGCGTGCAGGGCGTGGCCGGAGCGGCCGACGCGCTGCAGGAACGTCGCGATGCTGCGCGGGGAGCCGACCTGGCAGACGAGGTCGATCGCGCCGATGTCGATGCCGAGCTCGAGCGAGGCGGTGGCGACGAGCGCGCGCAGGCGGCCCTCCTTCAGCTGCCGCTCGATGGTGAGGCGGCGTTCCTTCGAGAGGCTGCCGTGGTGGCTCGCGACGAGCTGTTCACCGGGCTCGCCGCCAGGCTGGTCGCCGAGGCGCTGGGCGAGGTGGTGCGCGACACGCTCGGCGAGGCGGCGCGTGTTCACGAAGAGCAGCGTCGTGCGGTGCGTACGCACGAGCTCGGCGAGGCGATCGTAGATCTCGCCCCACTGCTCGCCGGAGGTGACGGCCTCGAGCGGCGTCGGCGGCACCTCGACGGCGAGCGTGAGCTCGCGCTGGTGGCCGAGGTCGACGATGGCGCAGCGTTCTTGCGGCGCGGCTCCGGACCGCGCCGAGCCGCTGGCG
>CAMDBZ010000156.1 GCA_945889565.1 Thermoflexus hugenholtzii JAD2
GGGGGGTGAGGGCTCCGCCCCGCGGCGCGGGGGGCGCGGGACGCGGGCTGAGCACCTTCGAGGTCCCCGCGCGCCCCTTGGCTACACTCATTCCAGCACCCTACCGCGCGCCCTGCCCCGCACGAAAGGACCCGCCGTGCCCACCAAGAACGAGCTCGAGCCGTTCTCCCGCATCACCGTCGCCGAGGCCAGGGCGATGATCGACGCGGGCAGTGTGCAGGTGATCGACTCGCGTGAGCCGCACGAGCACTTCGAAGGGCACGTCCCCGGCTCGCTCAACATCCCGCACATGGCCACGCTGCCGCGCAATAAGGACCTCGCGCGCGACCAGCCGATCCTCTTCATCTGCAAGTCCGGCCAGCGCTCCGCCGTCGCCGCGGAATTCGCCGCCTCGCTCGGCCTCACCGACCTCTACAACGTCGAAGGCGGGCACGACGCGTGGCGTGCTGCCGGCTATCCGCTCGACGAAGGAGACTAGAGCACGCCTCCGACGCGCCTGCTGCTGTTCGACCTCGACCTCACGCTGCTCAGCGCCACCGGCGCATCGCGCGACGCGATGACGCGCGCGTTCGCCGCGCTCACCGGCGTCCCAGACGCCTTCGCCGGCCTGCGTTTCGCCGGTCGCACCGACCGCTGGATCGCGCAACAGGCCGCGAGCGCGGCCGGCGTCGTGCTCCATGAAGCGCTGTTCGTCGCCTTCGCCGCCGCGTACGCCGACGAGCTGCGCGCCACGCTCGCGACGCAACCGTGCTCCGCGCTGCCCGGCGCCGCCGCGCTGCTCGCCGCGCTCTGCGCCCGCGACGCGCACGCGGACCCCGCGCTCGGCGTCGCCACGGGGAACCTGCGCGCCACCGCGGCGCTGAAGATCGCGCACGCCGGACTCGACGCGTACCTCCCGCACGACCGCGGTGGCTACGGCGACGACCACGCCGATCGCCCCGACGTGCTGCGCGCCGCCGTCGCCGCCTGCGACTGGCCCGCGCACGCCCGCGTCATCGTCATCGGCGACTCCGAGCACGACATCACCGCTGCGCGCGCCATCGGCGCCACCGCCGTCGGCGTCGCCACCGGCGCCCGCACCCAGCGCGAACTGCGCGACGCCGGCGCCACCGCCACCCTCCCCGACCTGCGCGACACCGCCGCCGCCCTCCGCCTCCTGCTCGACGTCTGAGCTTCGCGCCCTCCCGCAGCAGTCTCCCCCTCGCCCCGCCGCGCGGGGAGAGGGGGCCGGGGAGTGAGGGTCCGTGCGACGCGAGCGGGCACCAGGGGGTGAGGGTTCGTGCGACGGGAGGGGGCCGCGGGGTGAGGAGGTCGCCCGACGCGAGTGGGCCGCGACGCGAGGGTCGCGCCTACCTCGAGCGCAGCGCCGCCCGCGCCGCCTGTCGCAGCTCGGACGCCGTGAACGGACGCGGCAGCCACCCCGCGCCGGCCGCGCGCGCCGCGCCCGCGTCGCCACCCACAAGCAGCAGCACCGCACGTTCGCCGCTCGCGGCAGCGTCCGATGCGATCCGCTCAGCAAGCGCGCTCCCCGGCCCGTCCGCCAGCCGCGCCGCGGCTACCACCAGCTCGAACCGCCCGCTCGCCAGTCGCTCGCCCGCCTCGTGCACCGACGCCGCGCTCAGCGGCGCGTAGCCCGCGCTGCCGAGAATCTCCGTCACCAGCGAGCGCACCGCCGCATCGCCCTCCACCACCAGCACGCGCTCGCCACCGCCGCGCTCCGCCTCCGGCGCAGCGCCTGGCGCCAGCGGCGCCTCGTCCGCGATCGGCAGCTCCACCACGAAGCGGGCGCCGCCGCCCGGCGCCGCCTCCACCCAGATCGCGCCGCCGTGCGCGCGCACGATGCCGTACGCCGTCGCCAGCCCCAGCCCTGCCCCCTCGCCCACACCGCGCGTCGTGAAGAACGGCTCGAACACCTGCGCGCGCTGCTCCGGCGCGATCCCCGGCCCGTCGTCGTCCACCGTCACGCGCACGCGCTCGTCCACCACCGCGCTCCCGATGCGCACCGTGCCGCCGCGCGGCTGCAACGCCTGCTGCGCGTTCGCGATCACGTTCAGCACCACCTGCTCCAGCTGGTACTGGTCCCCGCGCACCACCGGCAGCGCGTGCAACGCCAGTTCCACCTGCACGCCGTTCGCTGCGAGCGGTGTGCGCCGCACCTCCACCACCCGCGCGATCACCGCGTTCACGTCCACGGCCTCCGCGCGCGGTGGCTCCATCCGCCCGAACTGCAGCAGCCGCCGCAGCACGCGACCGGCCCGCTGCGCCTCGCGCGCGATCGTCTCCGCTGCGCGCGGCTGCTCTCCTGGCGGCAGCGTGTCCAACAACTGCGCGTACCCCAGGATCGTCGTCAGCGGATTGTTCAGCTCGTGCGCCACCCCCGTCACGAAGTCGCCGAGCGCCGCCATCCGCGCGCTGTCGATGGCGGGCGCTGCGCTCGATGCAGACGCATGCTCGAGCGGCGCGAGTATGGCCCGCGCGTCCCGCACTTCCGACGCCGACGCCGGTTCCGACTCCCCCTCGCCCCGTCCCGGGGAGAGGGGGCCGGGGGGTGAGGGCTCCACGCCGCGCGCGACCTGCGCCCCGGCCTCGATCCGCGACCCCAGCGCACGCACGTAGCGCTCCAGCGCCAGCCCGTCGCGCGCGCTGAACGCCGTCGGCGCGTCCGCGCACAGCACCGCGGCGCCCACCACTGCGCCGCCCGCGAACAGCGGCACGCGCGCGATCGAGCGCACGCCGTACGCCGGCAGCCGCGTCAGCGGCGACTGGTCGCCCGCGACGTGCCGCAGCTCCCCCGCGATCGAAGGCTCACCCGACCGCGCGAGCAACAGCTCCGCAGCGTCGAGCGGCTCCCACGCCGCCCCGCCGTCGATGCCCGCCAGCGGCGCCGGGTACACCGCGAGCACCGTTGCGCGCTCGCCCTGCAGCCGCAGCACCACCGCCCACGTGAACGGCAGCGCCGTCCGCAGCTCCTGCAGCACCGCGCGACACGCCACGCCCACGTCGCCGGGCAACGCCGCCGCGCGCAGCGCCGCGAGCTCGACGTGCGCGTCCACAAACCCCACCGGCGCCGCCGGCTCCACGTGCATCTCCCACCGCTCGCCTGCGTCGCCGCCGGCCTCGCTTCGCCTCGCCCGACGAATGGCGCTGCAATGAGCATCGACGCTCCACCACGCCCGCAGTATCGGGGCGTACCCCACCGCGACCTGTTCGGGACTCCCCCTCGCCCCCAGCGGGGGAGAGGGGGCCGGGGTGAGGGCTCCGGGCGCACACGCGTGAGGGCGGCCGCGCGCGCCCGCGAGCAGCCGCGCTGCGCTAGTTCGCCATCCCCGGCGCGGCCCAGCGCTCCAGCGCCGCCTCCGCCGCGCTCTCGTACGCGCGCTCCACTGCGTCGCGCAGCAGGGGCACCGCCAGCTCCAGCCGCTGACCGATATCCACCGCCTCCAGCAGCTGCTGCGCCTCGTCCGCGTGCGCGTCCGCCAGCGCGCCGATGCGATCCGCGATCGCCCCCGCGCCCGCCGGCAGCTGCGCGTCGCGCTCGTACTCCCCGTTCGCAGTCGCCCGTAACCGCAACAGCAGCGCCAGCTCCGTGCGCGCCTGCGCCACCAGCGCCTCGTCCGCCGCACCCGTATCGGCTACCCATTCCACGTCCGCCCACGGGTACGGCCGGTCGTCGTGCAACGCCACGATGCGGAAGCGCCGCACCCCCACCGCCCGCACGTGGATGCGCTCCCCGCTGCCCGGCAGCACGGACGTGATGCGCGCGCTCGTGCCGATCTCGAACGGCTGCGCCGGCCCGCCCACCTCCACGCCCTCGCGGATCAGCGCCACCCCGAAGGGCGTCGCGTGCTCGAGGCACTCCGCGATCAGCTGCCGGTAGCGCGGCTCGAACACCTGCAACTGGATCGGCATCGCCGGAAACAACACCGTGTGCAGCGGAAACAGCCGTAGCTCCATCACGCCCCCCGCCACGCGAGCAGCAGCGCCAGTACCGCCGTCGCCAGCACGGTCGCCAGTGCCCCCACGATCACGACCCGCGCAGGCACCAGCTGGTCGGCCATGCGCCCATCGATCCGCCGTCCGTCCCAGCCGGCCTCGATCAGCACCCGCGCCGCCGCCGCCTGCTGCCCCGGCGCAACGTACAACCCGTGCGCGAACAGCGATTCCGCCGGCAGCCCCGGATACGCGCGCGATCCGAACCCGAACGCCCGCGCATCCTCGATCCGCACTGCGGCCTCGATGCCCGCCGCGTCCAGCAGCGCCAGCCAGCGCTCAGCGGTCTCGCCGCTCGCCGCGACCGCGAAGCGCCGCAGCCGCGCCCGCCCAGGTGCCCGCGCCA
>CAMDBZ010000157.1 GCA_945889565.1 Thermoflexus hugenholtzii JAD2
CGCTCGCGGTCGACCCGGACGGCCCCAAGCACGGCGAGAACGGCCTTGAGGGGAAGTGCGCGATCTGCGGCCAGTACGTGACCAAGGGTGGCGTGCTGTTCCGCCAGAAGTCCGTGCTCTGCCCGGAGGACGCGCGCCGCCAGGAGCGCATCGGCAACCCGCACCAGCGCGTGGCGGGCCGCCGCTAGCCTCCGCGGCCTCCGGGCCCGCCGCTCGGGGGCACGCGCCCGCCATCGAGGCCGGCCGTCCTCTGGCTTGCCCCCGCGCCGCGCCGTCGACAGCACTGGATGTGACGGGTAGAGGCGTCGGCGCGGCCGGCGCGCTGCTCGTCGCCATCGCCGTCGCGATGTTCGCGCGCGAGCGACCGTACGACGTGCGACGCGACGCACGGATGCCGGTCGCCGCGGTCGAGGCGGTGGGCGTCGAAGGTCTGCGCGGACCGCGCTTCAACGAGTTCGGCCGGGACGACTACCTCATGTGGACGCAGTGGCCGCAGACGCGCGTCTTTATCGATGGCCGCCAGCACGACCTGTTCGCGCGCGGCCCGGAGCTCGGCGAGTACCTCGAGGTCGTGCGCCTGCGCGAGGACGCCGAGCGCGTGCTCGCGGAGCGCGGCTTCCGCATGGTGCTGTTCGCGCCCGACGCGCCGCTCTGGCGCTACCTGCTCGCGAGCGGCAGCTGGCACGCGACGTACGAGGACGCCCAGGCGATCGTGCTCGTGCGCAACGAGCCGTAGCGCCGCACCCCCGCGATCGGCACGTGCGATGGGGGACGTTGCGCCCTCGTCGCGGCATCGCCATCGCGTACGCTGGATGCGGAGGTGGCGATGGTCGAGCTCGAACCGGACGACGAACTGGGGGACGCGCCTGCGCGCGCCTGCGGCCAGTGTGGGCATCGCGAGGAGGAGCACGAGTTGCAGGAGGCGGAGGTGCCGGGCACGACGGAACGGCGCACCTACTGCGTCGCGTGCGCCGCGTTCCACGACTTTATCGCCGCGCCCAGCTGACGTAGCGCACGCGGGCGGGGCGCTCAGTCGAACGCACGCAGCCGCGCGACCGTCGGCGCGTCGAGGCGGCGCACGAGCGCCGCGACCAGCCGCACCGCGTGATCGAAGTCGTCGCGGCTGATCACGCCGTGGTGGCTGTGCAGGTAGCGCGTCGGCACCGCGATGTTGATCGTCGGGGTGCCCGCGCCACTGCGCTGCATCGCGGCGCCGTCCTGCCCGTAGCCCGTGAGCACGTTGAACTGCAGCGGCACCTCGGCGTCGCGCGCCACCTCGATGCAGAGGTCGCGCAGCGCGAGGTTCGGCAGCATCGAGCTGTCGTGCAGGAAGATCGCCGGGCCAGCGCCGAGGCGTTCCTGCGCTTCGTCGGCGGTGATGCCCGGGTAGTCGCCCGCCACGCCCGACTCGAGGTTGATGCCGATGTCCGGGCGCACGTGTCGGCTCGCCGTCTCCGCGCCGCGCAGGCCGACCTCCTCCTGCACCGTGCCGACGGCGAACACCGTCGCCGGCGGCGGCGCGTCCGCGAGCGCCCGCGCGACGCCGACGAGCACGCCGCAGCCGACGCGGTCGTCCCACGCCTTGGCGAGGTAGAGCCGGCCGCCCGCGAGCTCCTGGAACGAGCTGTCCGGCACCACGGGGTCGCCGGGGCGAATCTGCAGCCGCTGGGCCGCGTCGTCTGCGTTCGCGGCGCCGACGTCGATGAACAACTCGTCGCGCGCGAACGGGCGGCCGCGCGCCTCGGGCGTCATCACGTGCACCGTCTTGATGCCGGTCACGCCGGGCACCGGCCCGCCGCGGGTGAGCACGGTCCAGCGCTGGTTGACGAGCGCCTGGTCGAGCCAGCCGCCCAGCGTCTGGAACTTCAGGAAGCCCTCCGGCGTGATGCGCCGCACCAGCAGGCCGAGCTCGTCCATGTGTGCGCTGAGCATCACGCGCGGCGCGTCGTCCGGCGGCGCGCTGCCGAGGCGCGCGATCAGCGAGCCGAGGCCGTCCGTGGTGACATCGGCGGCGTAGGGCCGGAGCTCCTCGCGCAGCAGCGTGCGCACCGGCCCCTCGAACCCGGACGGGCCCGGCGCGTTGGTGAGCGCGGCGAGCAGGCGTGCGACCTCAGGCATGGCGCGCTCCCTCGAACTGGGCGATGCGTGTGCGATGCTCCCGCTGGCTAGGCGAAGCCGCGATGCAGCGCGCGCACGCGCGCGAGCAGCGGCGCGCGGAACGCCAGCGTCGCCGCCGCGCCCAGCACGAAGCCCGCGACGTGCGCCTCCCATGCGACACCCGGCTCCGCCTCCATGAACTGGCCGACGAACCACAGGCCGAGGAACAGCGCCGCCGGCACCGGGATCAGCACGAAGAACACGATCGACAGCACCTGGCGGCGCGGGAACAGCACGAGGTACGCGCCGAGCACGCCCGCGATCGCGCCCGACGCGCCGACCAGCGGCACGGTGCTGTCCGGGTGCGCCAGCACGAACGCGAGCGTCGCGCCGAGCCCCGCGATCAGGTACGCCGCCAGATAGCGCAGCCGGCCGTACGCCTCCTCCACGTTGTTACCGAAGAGGTAGAGGAACCACATGTTCCCCAGCAGGTGGAGCAGGCTGCCGTGCAGGAACATCGAGGTGACCGAGGACAGCGCGACCCGCTTCGCCGTGAAGAACGGCTCGGCGGCCGCGTCGCTGCAGGTGCCGCTATTGATCTCGCCCGCGCTCAGCGCAGCGCCGGTCGTCAGCTCGCAGGCGATCGCCGCGTGCCGGTAGAGGAAGCGCTGCTCGTCAAGGAAGGTGTGGGGCTGCCAGAAGAAGAAGACGAGCACGTTCACGGCGATCAGCGCGAACGTGACCACCGGGAACACGCGCGTCGGGTTGAGATCGCGAATCGGGAACACGGCTTCTCCCCGGTGCCGGCGCATCGTAGCCGCCGCGCGTGGTGGCCGGTAGCGCGGCCGGACGCGGGCGCCGGCGCGATGGCGGGCGCGCTGCCCGTGTTGACGGGGCGCCCCCGCCCGATCGGGTGGTCCGGTGCCGGGCGCCGCGTGCGACGCTGATGCTCGAGACGGGACGTCTGCGGCGCGAACGCCGCTCCCCGATCGTAGTGCGAAAGGCGCGTGGCGATGACAACGGCAGACACGAACGTGGTACAGCAGCTGTCGGACGGGCTCGCGGCGGCGGCGGAGCGCGCGCAGGCGTTCACGGTGCGCGTGCGCGCCAGGCGGCGCATCGCCGCGACGGGCGTGGCGTGGGGCGAGGGTGGCTACATCGTCACCGCGGATCACGTCGTGGAGCAGGAGGACGCGATTCGCGTCGGGCTGCCGGACGGCCAGGAAGTGGCGGCGCAGCTCGTGGGGCGCGACCCCGGCTCGGACCTCGCGCTGCTGCGCATCGAGGGCGCGGGGCCGCCGGAGGGCGAGCTCGCGCCGGCCGGCGCGGCGCGCGTCGGGCAGCTCGTGCTCGCGATCGGCCGGCCCTGGGGCGACGGCGTGCAGGCGTCCGGCGGCGTGGTGAGCGCGGTCGGCGGCCCCGTGCGCACGCGCCGCGGCACCCAGATCGAGGGCTACCTGCGCGCCGACGCCACGCTGCTGCCCGGCTTCTCCGGCGGCCCGCTCATCGACGTCGCGGGCCGCGTGCTCGGCGTCAACACCTCGCGCGGCGGCCGTGGCGAGGGCGTGACGATCGCCGCACACGCCGTGGCGGCGGTGGTGGCCGAGCTGCGCGAGCACGGCCGCGTCCGCCGGGCGTACCTCGGCGTGGGCAGCCAGCCGGTGCACCTGCCGGAGTCGATGGCCGCTACGGTCGGCGACCAGCGCAGCGGCCTGCTCGTGGTGAGCGTCGAGGCCGGCGGACCGGCCGAGCGCGCGGGCGTGCTGGTGGGCGACATCCTGCTGTCGCTCGGTGGCGGCGCCGTGCGGGACATCGACGACCTGCAGGCGCAGCTCGGGGCGGAGCGCGTCGGCGCGTCGGTGCCGCTGGTGCTGCTGCGCGGCGGCGAGCGTCGCGATCTGACGGTGTCGCTGGGCGAGCGGGCGTAGGGCCGAGGGGGGCCGGAGGCCCGCGAGTGCGCGCAGCCCCCCTGCGGATCGCCGTGCTGGGCGGTGCCCCCGCGGTGCGCGCGGGGCTGCGCGTGCTGCTCGCCGACGCCGGTTTCGATGTCGTGCTCGTGGACGAGGCCGCGGCGGAGCCAGAGGCCGAGGCCGCCGCCGCGGCCGCGGCCGCGCTCGACCGCGCGCTTGGGCGCGCCGACGTCGATGTGGCGGTCGCGGAGCTGGGCGGCGCGGCAGCCCTCGAGGCGGTCGCGGCGTTCGCGGCGCGCCCGGCGGCG
>CAMDBZ010000158.1 GCA_945889565.1 Thermoflexus hugenholtzii JAD2
TGGGCGGGGGGGCCTTTCCTACCCCACCATCCCTCGCAGCACGTACTGCAAGATCCCCCCGTGGCGGTAGTACTCCGCCTCCACCGGCGTGTCGATGCGGCAACGCGCGACGAGCTCGCGCACCGCGCCGTCGTCCGACGTCACGCGTACGCGCACGTCCTGGCCCGGCGTCATCACGCTCGACACCTCGATGTCGAAGCGCTCCTGGCCCGTCAGGCCGAGCGTCGACGCCGATTCGCCCGCGCGGAACTCCAGCGGCAGGATGCCCATGCCCACGAGGTTCGAGCGGTGGATGCGCTCGAAGCTCTGCGCGATCACCGCGCGCACGCCCAGCAGCATCGGCCCCTTCGCCGCCCAGTCCCGCGACGAGCCCGACCCGTACTCGCGGCCCGCGAGGATCACCAGCGGCACCCCGTCGGCCGCGTACCGCTCGGCCGCGTCAAAGATCGACAGCTCCTCGCCCGACGGCACGTGCCGCGTCCAGCTCCCCTCGCGCTCGACGAGCGCGTTGCGCAGCCGCACGTTCGCGAACGTGCCGCGCATCATCACCTCGTGGTTGCCGCGCCGCGAGCCGTACGAGTTGAACTCGGACGCCGGCACCTCGCGCTCGCGCAGGTACGCCGCCGCCGCGCTCGTCCGCGCGATGTCGCCCGCCGGCGAGATGTGGTCCGTCGTCACCGAGTCCGCGAGCACCGCCAGCACGCGCGCGTCGCGGATCGGCGCCACCGGCAGCGGCTCCCGCGTCAGTCCCTCGAAGTACGGCGGCCGCCGCACGTACGTCGAGTCCGGGTCCCACGCGAAGCGCGGCCCGCTCGCACCTGACAGCGAGCGCCAGCGCTCGTCGCCTGTGAACACGTCCGCGTAGCGCGCGCTGAACATCTCGGAGCGCACGGCGCGCTGCATCGTGGTCTGCACTTCTTGCTCGCTCGGCCACACGTCGCGCAGGTACACCGGCTGCCCGTCGGAGCCGACGCCGAGCGGCTCCGTGTCGAGGTCGATGTCCATGTGCCCCGCGAGCGCGTACGCCACGACGAGCGGCGGCGACGCGAGGTAGTTCGCGCGCACCTGCTGATGCACGCGCGCCTCGAAGTTGCGGTTGCCGGAGAGCACCGCCGCCACGGCGAGCTTGCCCTCGCCGATCGCGGCCGACACCTCGTCCGGGAGCGGGCCCGAGTTGCCGATGCAGCTCGTGCAGCCGTAGCCGACGAGCTCGAAGCCCAGCGCGTCGAGGTGCTCGGTGAGGCCGGCCTCGCGCAGGTAGTCGGTCACCACCTGCGAGCCCGGCGCGAGGCTCGTCTTCACCCACGGCTTCGTCTGCAGGCCGCGCTCGTGTGCCTTCTTGGCGAGCAGCCCGGCGCCGATCATCACCTCGGGGTTCGAGGTGTTCGTGCAGCTCGTGATCGCGGCGATCACCACCGCGCCGTTCGACAGATCGTACTCGACGCCGTTCTCACCGACGTGCACGGGCGTCGCCGAGGCGCCCGCTGCGACCTCCTCCGCGATCGTCGCGCGCGCCGACGCCTGCACATCGCGCAGCGCGATGCGGTCCTGCGGGCGCTTCGGCCCCGCCAGGCTCGGCTCGATCGTCGAGAGGTCGAGCTCGAGCAGCTCGCTGTACTCGGGATCGGGCGTGGCGTCGGTGCGGAAGAGCTGCTGCTCGCGGCAGTACGCCTCCACGAGCGGCACGAGCTCGTCGCGCCCGGTGAAGCGCAGGTACGCGAGCGTCTCCGCGTCGACCGGGAAGAAGCCGACCGTCGCGCCGTACTCGGGGCACATGTTCGCGATCGTCGCGCGCACGGCGAGCGGCAGCCCGCTCAGCCCGCGCCCGAAGAACTCCACGAACTTGCCGACGACGTTGCGCGCGCGCAGCAGCTCCGTCACGCGCAGCACCAGGTCGGTGCCCGTGGCGCCGGCCGGCAGCCGCCCCGTCAGCCGCACGCCGACGACCTGCGGCAGCAGCATCGCCACCGGCTGCCCGAGCATCGCGGCCTCCGCCTCGATGCCGCCGACGCCCCAGCCGAGCACGCCGAGCCCGTTGATCATCGTCGTGTGCGAGTCGGTGCCGACGAGCGTGTCCGGGTACGCCGCCTCGCCGGAGCCGTCGGCGCCGCGGAACACCACCTGCGCGAGGTACTCGAGGTTGACCTGGTGCACGATGCCCGTGCCCGGGGGCACCACGCGGAAGTTGTCGAACGCCTGCTGCCCCCAGCGCAGGAACTGGTAGCGCTCCAGGTTGCGCTCGAACTCCCGCTCGACGTTGAACAGGAACGCGCCCGCCGACCCGAACGCATCCACCTGCACCGAGTGATCGATCACGAGGTCGACCGGCTGCAGCGGATTGATGCGCGCGGGGTCGCCGCCGAGCGCGACGATCGCGTCGCGCATCGCCGCGAGGTCCACGATGCACGGCACGCCGGTAAAGTCCTGCAGCAGCACGCGCGCCGGCCGGAACGCGATCTCGTCCGTCGGCTCCGCCTTCGCATCCCACCGCGCGAACGCGCGGATCTGCTCGGCCGTCACGTTCTGTCCATCCTCGCCACGCAACAGGTTCTCCAGCAGGATGCGCAGCGTGAACGGCAGCCGCGCGAGCTCGATGCCGAGCGCCCGCGCCGCCGCGTCGAGCCGGTACACCGTGTGCGCCTGCCCACCGACGGTGAGCGTCGACCGCGTGCCGAAGCTATCCAACGAGCTCACCGCGCCAGCCATCGCCGCCCGCCCCTCGTCCGTGCCCGCGCCCGCGTGCCCGCATCGTAGCGAATCGACCGCGCACCCTCACCCCTGCATCCGCGGGACGACGGGCGCCCCATTCGTCCGACGCAGCTACCGCGTCACGAGCCGCGTCACCCCCTCGCCCCGCCGCGCGGGGAGAGGGCGCCGGGGGGTGAGGGTGCCCCGCCCTGTGCGGGAGCGACCGGTGGGTGGGAGTTCCGGCTCCGTCAGCACCGCACTCCCCGCCCCCCACGCGCTACGCTGGACACGTGGCACGGACTGCCGACCCCACCCCCCCGCCCGCCGCCGACCCCGCCGCCGTCGAGGCGCGCACGCAGCAGCTCGGCCGCCAGCTGCTCGACGCCGCCGCACGCTACCGGCCGGGCCCCGCCGAACGCGTCGAGGACTGGCTGCTCACGCACGCCGTCGCCGACGAGCGCTTCCGCGGCCGCCTGCTCCGCTACATGGACGTGCTCGCCGCGCTCGACCACGACGCGGGCGGCCACGAGGCGAAGCGCCTCGCCCGCGAGTACTTCGGCGATTCCTTCCCGGGCCTCCCGTTCGCGCTGCGCTGGCTGCTGCGTGTCGCGCGCGACCCGCTGCTGCCCGCGCCCGTCGTCGGCGTCACCGCGCGCCGCTCCGCGGAGCTGTTCGCGCGCCGCTTCATCACCCTCCCCGGCCCCGACGCCGTGCGCGCGACCGCGGACCAGCTCGCCGCGCTCGGCCGCACGCCCTCGTTCGACCTGCTCGGCGAGGCCGTGCTCTCCGACGCCGAGGCACAGGCCTACGTCGATCGTTACCTCGCGCTGCTCGCGCTGCTCGGGGAACATCCCGCTGCCGGCACCCGCACCGCGAGCGGCAACGCCGCGCTGCAGGTGTCGCTCAAGCTGTCCTCGCTCACCGCGCACTTCTCGCCCGTCGACCCCGCCGGCACCGTGCGCCGTGTGCGCCCCGCACTCGAGGCGATCGTGCTGGCTGCGGCCCGCGCCCGCGTCGGCTTAACCGTCGACATGG
The DNA here is from genome assembly GCA_945889565.1 of Thermoflexus hugenholtzii JAD2. Lineage (GTDB taxonomy): Bacteria > Chloroflexota > Dehalococcoidia > UBA2979 > UBA2979 > SHYP01. Next base: position 3,724 of record CAMDBZ010000158.1, read on the forward strand.
AGCAGTACGCGTACCGCGACCTCACCTGGGCGCTGTTCACGCAGGTCTTCGGGCGCGACGCACGCTTTGCGGATTGGCCCGACGCCGGCATCGTGCTGCAGGCGTACCTGCGCGACGCCGAGGCGCACGCCCACCAGCTCGTGGCGTTCGCGCGCAGCCGCGGCCCGTTCCAGGTGCGCCTCGTCAAGGGCGCCTACTGGGACTACGAGACCATCGTCGCCGCCGCCAACCGCTGGCCCGCCCCCGTCTGGTCCGCGAAATCCGCCACCGACGCGAGCTTCGAGCGCACGCTCGCCATCCTCGTCGCCGCGCACCCCGCGCTGCGCATCGCCGTCGCCAGCCACAACGCGCGTGCCCACGCCCACGCCGAGGCGCTCGCCGCCGCCCACGGCCTGCCCCCGCGCACCCTCGAGCACCAGGTGCTGTTCCGCACCGCCGAGGGCACGAGCCGCGGCCTCGCCGCGCTCGGCTGGGACGTGCGCGACTACGTGCCCGTCGGCGAGCCGCTGCCCGGCATGGCCTACCTCGTGCGGCGCGTGCTGGAGAACTCGTCGCAGGCCGGCTTCCTGCTGCAGAGCCGCTCCGGCGCC
>CAMDBZ010000159.1 GCA_945889565.1 Thermoflexus hugenholtzii JAD2
CGACCTTCACCTTGACCCCGTGCTCCGCCGCCGCGCGCACATACAGCTCGAGATGGGACGGCCGGTACATCCCCAGCGTCCCGTCGAAGTCGAACAGCACCGCCGTCAGCCCGGGCTCCATGGCTACGAGCATAGGTCAGCGCGGCGGCACGGGCCTCAGCCCTGCGTCTGGCGGAACACGGGGTACAGGAAGCCGACGAAGCGCGCGAGCTCACGCACGAGCCGCAGGCCCCCGAGCCGCCGCGGCGTCGCGTGCTCGAACATCGCGAGTTCGACATAGCGCGTTCCGGGACGGCCCCCGAGCGCCGCCCGCACGTACAGATCGTGGCCCGGAAGCTCGCGTTCGCGCGATCGGCTCGTCTACCTATGCCTCATTTGCTGCGCGCCAGCCGTCGTCGCTCAGCTCCCACAGGCCGTGGCGACGGGAAGGGAGCAGGAGCCCATCCTTAGCCATCTCGCGCCGCTCCCATCGCACGCGGTTCCGCCAGTGCGGCTCCCCCGAACTCAGGGTCGACCTTAGATCGCCGGGCCGTAGTTGCGCTGAGGTCTCTTCGAAGACGCGCCGGCACACCTCCTCCGTTTCTCCCTTGCCACCGAGCTGCTTGAGCACTCGCAGAATCACCGGACGGTACGCCTGTTTTTCTAGGTGGTCGCTCACGCGTCCCAGGTCTTGCTCCTCACGCTTACGCACCCGATGACTCGGCTCGATCAGCGCGTGCCGCTCCCGTTCCGCGATGTCCAGAACACGGCTGATCACGTCGTCAGGCCGGTCCTCCAACGGCACGGCCCAGGCCTGCAAACGCTTCCAATTCGCGTCGCTAATTCGGATCACGGGCATGCCCCTCCTCCTCCTTGCACAGTCCGCGGACTGTAACATTCCAGGGTCGATTCGTCAACGCGCGGGAGACGCCTGCTACCCCAAGGGACGCTCGGGAACGGGATTCTTAAAGACTTGCACGCCGGCTGGAGGAGGGCACCTGCGGGCGCGCAAGCATCCTCGACCGCTACGCCCGCGTCGAGGCGGCCGGCGTCGTCGCCGCGGGCGTCTCCGCCCGCGCGAGCAACCGCAGCAGCGCCTCGATCGCCGCGAGCCACTCCGCGCCCAGCGTCGCCCGCGGCACACGCAGCTGCATGCGCCCCACGCGCACGCCCGGCGGCAGCACCGGCAGCCGTCGCGCGCCGAACGAGCGCGCGTCGCGCGCCGTCAGCACCACCTCGCCGTCCTCGATGCGTACTGCTGCCACGTCGGCCGCCCCGGCCGCGAGGCGGATGCGCACCAGCGCCAGCAGCTGCCCGAGCGGCGTGGGCAGCGGGCCGAGGCGGTCCGCCGTCTCCGCCGCCAGCGCCTCCGCGTCGGCGATCGAGCGTAGCGCCGCGACGCGCTGGTACAACGCGAGCCGCCCCTCGATCTCCGCGACGTACGACTCCGGGATGAACGCCGAGACCGGCAGGTCCATCGCCACCGCGCGCGGCGGACGCGCTCGCAGCGCCGCCGCGTGCAGCTCCGTGCGCATGTCCGGCTCCGGCACCGTCGCGGGAATGGCCGCGTGCGCGCGCAGCTCCTCGACAGACTCCGCCAGCATCGACGTGTACAGGTCGAACCCCACCGTCGCGATCTGGCCGCTCTGCTCCTGTCCCAGCAGGTTACCCGCCCCGCGGATCTCCAGGTCGCGCAGCGCCACCTGGAAGCCCGCGCCCAGCTCGTTCGCCTCGAAGATCGTCGCGAGCCGCTGCTGCGCGACCTCGGACAGCACGCGCTCGCGCGAGTGCAGCAGGTACGCGTACGCCTGCTGCGTCGAGCGTCCGACGCGCCCGCGCAGCTGGTACAGCTGCGCGAGGCCGAGCGTGTCCGCCTGGTCGATCACCAGCGTGTTCACGTTCGGGATGTCGATCCCGGACTCGATGATCGTCGTGCACACCAGCACGTCGAACTCGCCCTCCGCGAAGCGCTCCATCACGCGCTCCAGCAGCGTCTCCGCCATCTGCCCGTGCCCGACGGCGATGCGCGCCTCCGGCACGAGCGTGCGCAACTGCTCCGCGAGCAGGTCGATCGAGTGCACGCGGTTGTGCACCACGTACACCTGCCCCCCACGCTCGAGCTCGTGCAGGATCGCCTCGCGCACCAGCGCCTGGTCGTACTCCGACACGAACGTCTGCACCGGCAGCCGCGCCACCGGCGCCGTCTCCATCGTCGACATGTCACGGATGCCCGTCAGCGACATGTGCAGCGTGCGCGGGATCGGCGTCGCCGACAGCGACAGCACGTCCACCTCCAGCCGCATGCGCTTGAGGCGCTCCTTGTGCGCCACGCCAAAGCGCTGCTCCTCGTCGATGATCACCAGCCCCAGGTTCGCGAACTCGATGCCCGGCTGCAGCAGCCGGTGCGTGCCGATCACGATGTCCACCTCGCCGGAGCGCAGCCCCGCGATCACCTCGCGCGCCTCGCCGTCGGACTGGAAGCGCGACAGCGCCTGCACGCGCACCGGGAAGGCCCCGAGCCGTTCGCGAAACGTGCGCTCATGCTGCTGCGCCAGCACCGTCGTCGGCACCAGCACCGCGACCTGCATGCCGTCCATCACCGCCTTGAACGCCGCGCGCACCACCACCTCGGTCTTGCCGAAGCCGACGTCGCCGCAGATCAGCCGGTCCATCGGCCGCTCGGACTCCATGTCCGTCTTCACTTCGCGGATCGCGCGCAGCTGGTCCTCCGTCTCCTCGTACGGGAACGCCGCCTCCAGCTCCTGCTGCCACGCCGTGTCCAGCTTGAACGCGTGCCCGTGCAACAGCTGCCGCGCCGCGTACAGCCGCACGAGGTCCGCCGCCACGATCGCCACCGCCGCGCGCACCCGCGCCCGCGCGTTGCTCCACTCCTGCGTGCCCAGCCGCGTCAACCGCGGCACATGCTCCGCCGGGCCGACGTAGCGCGAGACGCGCTCCACCTGCTCCATCGGCACGTACAGCCGGTCGTCCGCCGCGTAGCGCAGCTCGAGGTAGTCGCGCTCCTCGCCGTCCACCGGCCGCCGCACGATGCCGCCGAAGCGCGCGATGCCGTGATCCGCGTGCACGACGAAGTCCCCGGGCGACACCTCCGCGAGGAACTTCGAGCGCTGCGAGCCCGCGCGCCGCAGCGCCCGCCGCCGCTTCACGAACCCGAACAGCTCGCGGTCCGTGGTCAACGACACCACGCGCCCGTCCGCCGTCGTCACCTGCCAGCCCTCGGGCAGCGCGCCCTGCACCAGCGCGAGCGCGCCCTCTCGCGGCTCGCTCGCGCTCGCCCGCGCCGCGGCGGGCGTCGACGCAGGCGCCGCCGCCCGCATCTCATCGACGCCCGCGTGCACCGCCGCCTCGATGCCCGCCTCCGCGAGTACCTCGCGATAGCGCTGCGCCTGCTGCGTCACCACCACCACGCGATCGCCGCGCCGCAGCTCGCGCCCGATGTCGGCCGCTGCCTGCGGCAGCCGCCCCGCGTATGCGTCGCGCGTCGCGAAGGGCAGGCGGAACGCCCCCGGCTCCGCGCCCGTCGCCCAGCGCGCGAGCTCCGCGCGCGGCAGCCGCCGCTCCAGCGCGATCTCCAGCTCCGCGCGCCGCGCCTGCGGCAGCGGCGTGTCCTCGCCCAGCTCCCCGTGCCCCGTGAGCTCGCGCCGCCGCTCCTCGGCCAGCTCGTCGAGGTCCGCCGCCGCCGCCTCCACCGCCTCCCGCTCGTCGACGACCACGAGCGCCCCCGCGCCGAGGTGGTCGAGCAACGTCGCGTCCGACGCGAGCGGCCCGTAGCGCGCCGGCGTCGCGAGTTCCCCCCGCCGCAGCGCGTGCTGCTCCTCGACCGCCGCGTCCTGGCGCACCCGCCCGAGCCGGTCCGCCAGCGCGATGAGCGTCGCGGGCTCCGCGAACCACTCGCGCGCCGGCCCGATCGTCGTGCGCTCGACGGGCGTCACCGTGCGCTGCGTCTCCACGTCGAACGCGCGGATCGACGCCACGTCCGCCCCGAACCACTCGATGCGCACCGGCGACGGTGCGCCCGGCGCGAACACGTCGACGATGCCCCCGCGCCGCGCCGCCTCTCCCGGCAGCTGCACCAGCGGCCCGAGCGCGTACCCCGCCTCGACGAGGCGCGCGGCGAACCGCTCGATCGGCAGCCGCTGGCCGACCTCGACGATGCCGGGCCCGCGCCCGAGGTCGGCGGGGCGCGCCGTCCGCTCTACGAGCGCAGCGACCGACGCGACGACGATGGGCGCCGTGCTCCCGCGGACGGCTTCGCCGTGCGCGGGCGCGCTGCCCGCGTGCGC
>CAMDBZ010000160.1 GCA_945889565.1 Thermoflexus hugenholtzii JAD2
CGAGCGCTCGAAGTCGAGCAGCGTCATGCCGACGTACCAGCCGCGGTTGACCTCGCCGATGACCTGCGTGGCGGGGACGCGCACGTCCTCGTAGAACGTCTCGTTGGAGAAGTGCATCCAGCCGCCCGAGATCAGCGGGCGCACGCTCAGGCCCGGCGTGGCCATGTCGGCGACCATGAAGCTGATGCCGCGGTGCTTCGGCGCGTCCGGGTCCGTGCGCACGAGCATCCAGATCCAGTTCGCGCGGTGCGCGTTGGAGGTCCAGATCTTCTGGCCGTTGATCACGAACTCGTCGCCGTCGCGCACGGCGCGCGTCTGCAGCGACGCGAGGTCCGACCCCGCGCCGGGCTCGGAGTAGCCCTGGCACCAGACCATCTCGCAGTTGAGCGTGGCCGGCAGGAAGCGCTTCTTCTGCTCCTCGGTGCCGTGCACGATGACCGTGGGGCCGAGCATCGCGACGCCCTGGCCGCCGACGTCGGGCGCGTCGGCCTCGGCCATCTCCTGCTTGAGGATGAACTGCTCCATTGGGGACATGCCCGCCCCGCCGTACTCGGACGGCCAGTGCGGCGCGACCCAGCCCTTCTCGGCGACCTTCTTCTCCCACTCGAGCGCAGCGGCCTTCGCGTCGGGTGCGCCGAGGAAGCGGTCCGTCTGCCAGCCGCCTTCGCCGCCCAGCACGCCGCCCGCGGCGGCCTGGTCCTGGTAGTACTTCGGCAGCGCGCTCTGGATGAAGCCACGCACCTGCGTGCGGAACTGCGCCTGGTCTGTCGTGTCAGCCCAATCCATCGATTCGCTCCCTCTGTGCTGCACCCTGCTCGGGATGCACTGCGATGCCGGCGTTCGGCGTGTCGTCCAGCTCGGGACAGGAGCGCGGCACCCTGGCACACGTTCCCGCCCGATGTTGTATCACACCCGGCATGCCTGGGGGGGCTGCCGGCCTGCGCCGGGCCCGAGATCGGTCGTCTTTCGTCGACCTCGGGGCGCCCGGCCAGCAGCCGCAGGTCACGCAGCAGGTTCCGGCGGCTCTGCCACCTGACGCTCCTTGATCTCCACGCTGAGGGCTGGGGCCGCGACCCCGGCCCCGACCCGTCGCTCGCGCCCGCCACCAGCAGGCGCCGCGTACCAGGGTCGCGGCGGGCCCACCCCGGGCGCGCGGCCCGAGGGCGCCCGATGGCCGACGACGACGCGAGCAGCAACCTCGGTGGCGCGCCCCCGCTGGCGGCGGACCGCTGGGACACGCCGGTGGTCTACCTCCGTGACTACCCGGACCACGACCTCAGCCCGCGCGGCATGCCGTACTTCGCGTGCCCGCACTGCCGCGGCTGGCTCTCCCCGCTCAACGACCCGATGGACCGCGGGGTGATGTTCTTGTGCGTCTACGGCTGCGGCCAGCGGTATTGGGTCGACAAGCCGCTGCGCTGAACCGCACGCCACGAGAGCGGGCCACGCCCAGAGCCGAGCGATCGCCGGTCTGGCGCGCGAGCCACTCGCTCGAGCTGGTTGCGCCGCCGCCAGCCGGTAGCCGGCAGCCGGCTTCCCCGGGACGGGCCCTGCTGCGTCGGTGGCAACACGCCTATGATGTGCAGCGTCACAGGCGAGCCCGCGCCGCGCCGGCTCGCAGGACCGAGGAGGAGACGCATGGACTGGGCCGATAGCTCCGAGCAGGCAGCGTTCCGCGCGCAGGTGCACGACTTCATCGAGGGCCGGCTGCCCGCCTACTACCGCACGCGGCGCGAGCGTGACGCGGTGGGCCTGGAGGACAACCACGAGCAGCACATCGTGCACGGGGACGCGGAGGCGAAGGCCGCCGCCACCGAGTGGCAGCACGCGCTCGCCGAGAAGGGTTGGGTCGCGCCGCACTGGCCGCAGGAGTACGGCGGCGGCGGGCTGAGCACGATGGAGCACTTCATCTACAACCAGGAAATGGCGCTCGCGCAGGCGCCGCAGCCCGGCGGGCAGGGCGTGAGCCTGCTCGGCCCGACGATGCTCGTGCACGGCACGCCAGAGCAGAAGACGAAGTACCTCGGCCCGACACTGCGCGGGGAGATGCGCTGGGCGCAGGGCTTCTCAGAGCCGGGCGCGGGCTCGGACCTCGGCTCGTTGCAGTGCCGTGCGATCCGCGACGGCGACGAGTGGGTGATCAACGGCCAGAAGCTGTGGACCTCGACCGCGCACAAGTCGAACTGGATCTTCGGGCTGTTCCGCACCGACCCCGAGGCGCCGAAGCACCGCGGCATCTCGTTCCTCGTCATGGACCAGTCGACGCCCGGCATCGCGGTGCGCCCGATCATCTCGATGGGCTGGGAGCACGCGACGAACGAGACGTTCTACGAGGACGTGCGCATCCCCGCCGAGAACATCGTCGGCGAGCAGAACCGCGGCTGGTACGTCGGCATGACGCTGCTGGACTTCGAGCGCTCGAATATCGCGGGCGCCGTCACGAACCGCCGCCGCCTCACGCGCCTGCTCGACCATCTGAAGAGCCCGGCGGGCGCGGCGCACGTCGGCGACCGGCTGCAGCGCACGCGCGACAAAATCGCGGACCGCTGGATCGAGTCGGAGGTGCTGTTCAACTTCTCGTTCCGCATCATCTCGCTGCAGAGCCAGGGGCTCGTGCCGAACTACGAAGCGTCGACGTCGAAGATCTTCAGCTCGGAGCTAATCCAGCGCACCTCGAACACGGGCATGAAGCTGTTCGGGCTGTACGCCAACGTCTGGGACCGCGACGACCCGCACACCGCGCTCGACGCGGCGTTCACGCAGGAGTACGTGCACAGCGTGGTGCTCACGATCTTCGGTGGCTCGAACGAGATCCAGCGCAACATCATCGCGACGCGGGGGCTCGGGCTGCCGCGCGGGTAGCGCGCGCTGCGCACAAACGGCGCACGCGCCGTCCCGGCACCGCCGCGAACGCTGTGCCGGGACGGCGCGTCTAGCGCGACAGCGCGCGACTAACGGCCCGTGAACTGCGCGGGGCGCTTCTCCAGGAATGCGCGCTGCGCCTCGGCCGCATCCTCGGACTGCAGCGTCACCGTCTCGACGGCGAGCGAGAACGGCAGCACCTCGTTCGCGACCTGGATCATGAAGCGGTTAATCGACGCCTTCGTCGAACGCACGGCGAGCGGAGGCCCGGCCGCGAGCCGCGCCGCAATGGCGAGCGATTCCGCCAGCAACTCGTCATCCTCGACCACGCGGTGCACGAGGCCGAGGCGATACGCTTCGTCCGCCGGCACATGCTCGCCGGTGAGCAGGTAGTACTTCGCGCGCATGCCCATGAGCAGCGGCCAGACGACGGCGCCACCGTCGCCGGCCGTCGCGCCGATGTTGACGTGCGTGTCGCCGAAGCGCGCGCTGCGTCCGGCCATCACCACGTCCCCGAGCAGCGCCACCGTGCAGCCCAGCCCGAGCGCGTACCCCTTGACTGCGGTGATCACGGGCTTGTCCAGGCTCAGGAAGTCCATCACGAGACGACGCGCCTCGTACATCGTGACGGTGAAGAGGGTGGGATCGTGCTGCGGGTCAACCTCGCCGACGTCCGCACCGGAGCAGAACGAGCGCCCGGCGCCGGTGATGACCACGGCGCGCACACGCTCGTCCTCGGCGAGCGCGGTCGGCAGCTCCATCAGCTCGCGGTGCATGACGGTAGTAACCGCGTTGTGGCGCTCGGGGCGGTTGAGCGTGATCACGGCTACGCCGTCGTCGCGCGCCTCCACGAGCATCGTCTCGAAGTCCTCCTGGCGTAGCCGGACGGGCCCGCGCATACAGCCGCTCCTTCGCCTGCGCGCCGGTCGTCGGCGCGGGGCGATCGTACGCCGCCCGAACAACGCCGATGGCGAGCGGAGCACATCACGAGGCTGCCAACTCCTGCTATAGTCGCGCCACCGAAGGGACTCGGTGCCCCGCGGCCGGATTCGCGCTCACCTGCGACAGCGCTCTGGGCTCCGGTGGCGGTGACCGTGGCATGCGCGGACGGCCCGCCCGCGGGCGTCCGTGTGTTTGACCTCGTGTGGCTCGATGCGGATTGGGGGGACACGGTGGACCTCGGCTTCACGGAAACCCAGGAGCTCCTGCGCAACGCCGCCCGCGAGTTCCTCGAGAACGAATGCCCGGAAACCCACGTCCGCGAGATGGAGGAAGACCCTCGCGGCTACTCCACCGAACTGTGGAAGAAGATGGCCGACCAGGGCTGGCAGGGCCTGCTCGTCCCCGAGCAGTACGGCGGCGCCGGCCTCGACTTCATCGACTTCTGCGTGCTGCTCGAGGAGTTCGGCCGC
>CAMDBZ010000161.1 GCA_945889565.1 Thermoflexus hugenholtzii JAD2
GGGGCTGCGCCCCTCGCGCTCCCCGGCCCGGAGCGGCCGCGGAGCGCCTTCCGGCGGGCTTCCCGGAGGGGCGTACCGGGCGGCGTCGCAGCGATCGCTATGGTAGCGCGTCGCCGAGTAACGCCACGGCCATGGCGGCGAGCGCTTCGCCGGAGCCGAGCGCGCCGAGGCGCTCGTGCGTGGTGGCCTTCACGTTGACGGCGGAGGCGGGGACGCCGAGGCAGGCGGCGATCGATTCGCGCATGGGGGCGATGTGCGGGGCCAGCCGGGGGCGCTCAGCGATCACGGTCGCGTCGATGTTCTGCACGTGCAGGCCGCGCGAGGCGAGCAGGCGCGCGACGCGAGTGAGCAGCTCGCGCGAGTCGATGCCGGCGGTGGCGGGCTCGCCCGGGGGGAAGTGCTGGCCGATGTCGCCTTCGCCGGCGGCGCCGAGCAGTGCGTCGATGACGGCGTGGATGAGCGCGTCGCCGTCGCTGTGGCCCGCGAGCTGCGGCGCGTCGGTGATGTCGATGCCGCCGAGGCGGAGCGCGCCGCTGTCGCGGAAACGATGCACGTCGTAGCCGATGCCGACGCGCATCAGGGCGCGCTCGTCCGCTGCGCGAGCAGCGCGGCCGCGATGACGAGGTCCGCGGGATAGGTCACCTTCAGGTTGGCGGGCTCGCCGTCGACGGTGACGACGAGGACGCCGAGCGCGGCGACGAGCGCGGCGTCGTCGGTGGCGTCGAGCGTGCGGAGCTCGGCGTGCGCGCGGCGGAGCAGCGGGCCGGCGAAGGCCTGCGGGGTCTGCGCGGCGCGCAGGGTGACGCGGTCGAGGGTGTCGAGCACGTGACCAGCATCGTCGACGCGCTTGATGGTGTCGACGACCGGGACGGCGGGCACGGCGGCGCCCTCCCCGAGGCGCTGCGAGCGCGCGGCGGCGAGCACGCGCGCGGCGAGCGCGGGGGTGGCGAGCGGGCGAGCGGCGTCGTGGACGAGGTACCACGCGGCGTCGGGCGCTGCGGCGAGCGCGGCGGCGACGGAGTCCTGGCGGCGCGTGCCGCCCTCGACGCAGCGCAGCGCGCACGGCAGGCCACGCGCAAGCTCGCCGAGCTGTGCGTGGCGCGCGGCGGGCGCGGCGACGACGAGCAGGTCGACGCCGGGGAGCGTGCCGAGCATGCGCAGCGCGTGCGCGACGAGCGGTTGGCCGGCGAGGGGCGCCCAGAGCTTGTCGGCCTCGCCCATGCGGGCGGAGGCGCCGGCGGCGAGCAGGATGGCGACGGTGGTTTCGGTGGCGGGGGCGGTCACGGACGCTCCGCCGACGCCCGCACCCCGCGGGGCGGACGACTCTCACCCCCCGGCCCCCTCTTCCCGCGGGGCGGGGCGAGGGGGAGCCGGAATGACACGCGTCGTGGTGAGGCCGCGGTCACCGGGCGGCCGCGCGGCGGTCGGCCGCCTCGGCGGCCTCGGCGCGCAGGCGGGCGAGCACGCGACGGTCGGTGGGGAACGCGAGCTCAGGGAGCGCGTCGAGGGGGAAGTAGCGCGCGTCGGCGGCATCGTCCGCGGCGGCAAGCTCGCCACCTTCGATGCGACCGCGGAACCAGATGCCGACGACGTGCTGCTCCGGGGTGTGGAAGTTGGAAAGCGCCTCGTAGACCGTGCCGACGCTGACGCGCAGGCCGGTCTCCTCGAGCGTCTCGCGCGCGGCGGCGCCGCGAAGGTCCTCGTCGTATTCGACCCAGCCGCCGGGGAGGTCCCAGAGGCCGGCGCCGCGACCGTGGCGGCGTTGTGTCAGCAGCACCTGCGTTCCGCCTGCGGCAGCGGGGCCGTCACGCAGCAGCAGCACGGCAACGCCGACGGTGGGGTTCTGGTAGTAGATGAAGTCGCACGCGGTGCACACGAGACGGTCGCGATCGTCGATGCGTTGCACGTCGAAGCGCGCGCCGCAGCGCGGACAGAAGGCGAAGCGTTGCGCGCCGGAGGCGTCCATGGGCCACGGCGGCGGGTCGGCGGGGTACAGCCGTGCGGGGGCGCCGGAGCCCTCACCCCCCGGCCCCCGCTCCCCCTGCGGGGGCGAGGGAGAGCCGGAGCTGATGCTGCGGGTCACGGGAAGATGCCGCGCAACGTGGTGGCCTCGATGACGCGTTCGATGCCGATCCATTGCGAAGCTTCGCGCAGGGTGCAGTCCTGCGCCTGCATCGCGCGCGCGACGACCGCGCGATAGGCGTCCGTGAGCAGGCGGCGCAGCTCGTCGTTCACTTGCTGTTCGCGCCAGTGCATGTACTGGCGCGCCTGCACCCATTCGAAGTAGGAGACGGTGACGCCGCCGGCGTTGGCGAGCACGTCCGGGATGATGGTGACGCCGCGTGCGGTCAGCGCGTCGTCGGCGTCCGGGCCGATGGGGCCGTTCGCGCCTTCGATGATCAGCGGCGCGCGCACGCGGTCGACGTTGGCGGCGGTGATCACGTTTTCGAGCGCGGCCGGCACGAGGATGTCGACGTCAGCCTCGAGCACGGCGTCGGGCGCGATGCGTTCGCCGGCGCCGTCCCAGTCAGCGAGCACGCGGCCGGACTCGACGAACGCGAAGGCGGCGGTCGCGTCGACGCCTTGCGGGTGGAAGATGCCGGTGTCGCGGTCGCAGAGGTACTGCACGCGCGCGCCGGCCTGCTGGAGCAGGCGGGCGGCGACGCCGCCGACGTTGCCGAAGCCGTGCACCGCGATGTTCTTGCCGCGCACGCCGCCGGCGTCCTGCAGGTGCTCCTCCAGCAGGTAGAGCAGCCCACGGCCGGTGGCCTCGTAGCGGCCTTCGGAGCCGCCGAGCGAGACGGGCTTGCCGGTGACCACGGCGGGGATCGTGTAGCCGTGGCCCATGGAGTAGGTATCCATCATCCAGGCCATCACCTGGGCGTTCGTGCCCATGTCCGGGGCGGGGATGTCCTTGTCGGGGCCGATGATCGGCGTGATCTCGGCGGTGAAGCGGCGGGTGAGGTTTTCGAGCTCGTAGGCGGAGATAGCGCGCGGGTCGACGACGACGCCGCCCTTGGCGCCGCCGAAGGGAAGTCCGACGACGGCGCACTTCCAGGTCATCCACATCGCGAGCGCCTTCACGTCGTCGAGCGAGACGTCCGGGCTGTAGCGGATGCCGCCCTTGAGCGGGCCGCGCGCGGCGTTGTGGTGCACGCGGTAGCCGTCGAAGACGCGAAAGCTGCCATCGTCCATCTCGACGGGGAAGCGCGTCTGGTAGATGGCTTTGAACGCGGTGAGAATGTCGCGCTGCTGGTCGGCGAGGCCGATGCGGTCGGCGGCGGCGTGGAACTGGCGGAGGGCGCTGTGCAGCGCGCTGTTGGGCTCGGAGCTGGCGACGGCGGGGAGCATGCGTTCGTCCTTCGCGCGCGGGGCGGGCGACGCGTTCCAGACTAGCGGGTTGTGGCGCGACGGTCGTGCGGGGTGGTCGTGCCGAGGCCCTCACCCCCCGGCCCCCCTCTCCCCGTGATGCGGGGCGAGGGGGAGACGGAGAGCGTTCCGACGCGTTGCTGGGCGCTAGTCGGGTTCGGCGACGAAGGAGCTGCCGCCGGCCCCGCCGGGAGCGGTCTGCAGCAGCTCGAAGAGCGATTCGCCTTCGGCGCTGGGGGCTTCGAGGCGTTCGAAGTCGAACGTGAAGCCGAGCAGCATGGACTCGGGCATGGGGATCTCGGCGATCGGCGTGGGCCGCTCGACGATGATCGGCGCCCGCGCCGGGATCAGCTTGCCGATGATCACGTTCTCCTTCAGCCCACGCAGGTGGTCCGTGGAGCCAGACATCGCCGCGTCCGTCAACACGCGGGTCGTCTCCTGGAACGATGCCGCCGCGAGGAACGAGTCGGTGCTGAGCGAGGCGCGCGTGACGCCCAGCAGCACCGGCACGGCCGTCGCCGGCTCGCCGCCTTCGGCGATCTTGCGTGCGTTCAGATCCTCGTACGCGTGGCGATCCAGCAGCTCGGACGGCAGGAGCTCGGTGTCCCCCGCCTCCTCCACACGCACCTTGCGCAGCATCTGGCGGACGATGACCTCGATGTGGCGGTCGTTGATGTTGACGCCCTGCGAGCGGTAGACCCGCTGCACCTCGTCCACCAGGTAGATCTGCACGGACTCCGGTCCCAGGATCGACAGTACGTCCTGCGGGTTCAGCGCACCCTCGGTCAGCTGCTCGCCGGCCCGCACGAACTCGCCGGACTCCACGCGGATGCGCGAAGCGGCCGGGATCGGGTACTCCCGCACATCCGTGGCTTCCGAGATCACGCGCAACGCCGT
>CAMDBZ010000162.1 GCA_945889565.1 Thermoflexus hugenholtzii JAD2
CTGGCTGCGCACGACGAGCGCCTGGATGTCCGCGACCGCGGCGACGAGCTCGTCCTCGCTGAGGCCGGTGCGGACCTCCACATCGTGGCGCGCGCGCAGCAGCTCGATGCCCTCGAGGGCGAGCGTGTCGGCGATGAGGATGCGCGCCACGGCTGCTGCGCTCCGCTCGGTCGCGAGGCTACGCGCGCGCCGGCGCGGTGAAGCCGAGCCTGGCGAGCGTCTGCTCGATGGCCCCGAGCCCGGCCTCGACGTCGGCGTCGGTGACCCAGCCAAGGTGGCCGAAGCGGAAAATCTTCCCCGTGAGCGACCCTTGCCCGCCCGCGAGCACCGTGCCGAACTCCGTGCGCGCGGTGCGCGTGATCGCGGAGCCCTCAATGCCCTCTGGCACCTTGATCGCGGTGACGGTGTCCGAGCGGAAGCCCTCGGCGGCGAAGAGCTCGAGGCCCAGCGCTTGCACGCCCTGACGCACGCGCTCCGCGTGGCGGTGGTGGCGCGCAAAGACGTTGGGCATGCCCTCGGCGAACAGCATCGGCAACGCGTGGTCGAGCTGGAAGAACAGCGACACCGCCGGGGTCCACGGCGTCTGCCCGCGCTCGGCGCTCGCCTGGTGGCGGCGCAGGTCGAAGTAGTAGCGCGGCGTCGTGCAGCGTGCCTGCACCTCCCACGCGCGCGGGCTCAGGGACACGAACGCGAGGCCCGGCGCGACCATCCACCCCTTCTGCGAGCCCGAGACCACGACGTCGAGGTCCCAGTCGTCGACGCGCACGTCGATGGAGGAGAGCGAGGAGATGGCGTCGACGATGAGCAGCCGATCGCGGCCCTTCACGGCGCGCGCGATGTCGGCGAGCGGGTTCGTGACGCCGGTGGACGTCTCGTTGTGCGTGACGAGCACGGTGCGCAGCTCGGGGTCGGCCGCGAGCGCGTCGTCGATGCGGTTCGGGTCGGCCGCAGTGCCGAAGTCGAACGCCAGCTCCACGGGGTGGCCGCCGTACGCCTGCACGAGCTCCACGAAGCGCTTGCCGAACACGCCGATCGTGACGACGAGCACCTTCTCGCCGGGCGACACGTGGTTCGCCACCGCGGCTTCCATGCCGCCGGTGCCGGACGTCGTGAGGATGACCACGTCGCGCTGTGTCTGGAAGACCTGCTGCGCGCCGGTGATGCACCGCTGCAACCTCTCCGCGAACTCCGGGCCGCGGTGGTTGATCATCGGGGCGGCGCCGGCTTCCGCCACCTCCCGAGGCACAGGGGTGGGGCCGGGGATGCGCAGGTTCACGCGTGTCTCCTTCGGGCGCCTCGAGGGGGGCCTGAGCAAGTTGAGCAGCGATCGTAGGCGCGCGCGCGGAATAGCGTCAACGAATCGTTGGTTGAGCGCTCGGCGGCCGCGGCCGGCGGCGGCGCCCCCTACAATCGACGTGTGAATCACAATCCGTTCCGCAAGCTCCCTTCGGTGGAACGGCTGCTGGGCGACCAGCGGGTCGCGGCGCTGGCCGCGCGCCACGGCCATGGCCCCGTCGTCGGCCTCGCGCGCGCAGTGCTGGACGAGTATCGCGCGGCCATCGAGGCCACAGGCGGGTCGCCCGAGCGCCCCCCTGCCGAGGCCGTCGTCGAGCGCGCCGCCTCGCTGGAGCCGAGCCTGCGCCCCGTGGTCAACGCCACGGGCGTGATCATCCACACGAACCTGGGCCGCGCGCCGCTCTCGGACGACGCGCTCGCGGCGATGCAGCGGGCTGGCGCCGGCTACTCGAACCTCGAGTACGACCTCGCGAGCGGCGAGCGCGGGTCGCGCTTCACGCACCTCGAATCGGTGTTATGTCGCGTTACGGGGGCCGAGGCGGGGCTCGCAGTCAACAACAACGCCTCCGCGCTGCTGCTCGCGCTATCGGCGCTCTGCGCGGGCCGGGAGGTCGTGATCTCGCGGGCGCAGCTCGTCGAGATCGGCGGAGGCTTCCGCATCCCGGACGTGATGCGCCAGTCCGGCGCGACGCTCGTCGAGGTCGGCACCACGAACCGCACCTACCTGCGCGACTACGCCGAGGCGATCACGGAGCGCACCGCCGCCCTGCTGCGCGTGCATGCCTCGAACTTCCGCGTCGTCGGCTTCACGGAGGAGGCGCCGCTCGCCGGCCTGGCCGCGCTCGCGCGGGAGCGCGGGCTGCTGCTGCTCGACGACCTCGGCTCCGGCGCGCTGCTCGACCCGCGACGCTACGGCCTCGGCGCCGAGCCGCTTGTCGCCGATTCGATCGGCGCCGGCCTCGACGTCGCGCGGTTCTCCGGCGACAAGCTGCTCGGCGGCCCGCAGGCCGGCATCGCGGTCGGTCGCGCCGAGCCGATCGCGGCGCTGCGCCGCCATCCACTGGCGCGCGCGGTGCGCATGGACAAGGGCTCGATCGCCGGCCTCGCGGCCACGCTGGCCGCATACGAGCGCGGCGACGCGGAGCGGACGGTGCCGGTGTGGCGGATGATCGCCGCCGCGCCCGCGGCGCTGCGCCGTCGCGCCGCCCGCTGGACGCGCGCCGCGACGGCCGCCGGCGCCGCAGCGTCGACGGTATCCGCGCGTTCAACCGTCGGCGGGGGCTCGCTGCCGGGCGAGGAGCTGCCGACGTTCGCTTGCGCAGTGCGCCCTGCGTCCGGCTCCGCCGCCGCGCTCGCTGCGCGGCTGCGCACCGGACAGCCGCCCGTGGTCGCGCGCAGCGAGCACGACCGCGGGCTGCTGGACCCGCGCACCGTCGACGAGCGCGACGACCGCGCGGTCGCGGGGGCGCTCGCCGCCGCGCTCGCCCCCGCCGTCACGGCAGGGAGCTGAGCACGGACGACAAGACGCTGGCGACGCTGGAGTTCCCCGCCGTGCTGGCGCGGGCGGCGAGCCATGCCGCGTTCTCCGTGGGGCGCGAACGCGTGCTCGCGCTGCGGCCGACAAGCGACCGCGAGCTCGCGGCGCGCCGCCAGCGCGAGACCGGCGAGGCGGTGCACCTGGAGCGGCTCGGCGTGGACCTGTCGCTGGGCGGCGCGCACGACGTGCGCGCGCACGCGCGCACCGCCGAGCGCGGGCACGTGCTCACCGTCGCGGAGCTACTGGAAGTCGCGGGCACCGCGCGCGCCGGCGACCGGCTGCGCCGCGCCTTCGCACGCTTGCAGGCGGACGCGCCGTTGCTGGCAACTGTAGCTGCGGGCATCGCCGAGCTCGGTCCGCTGCGTGCGCGCATCGAGCACGCCGTCGACGAGCGCGGGGAGGTCGCCGACCACGCGAGCCCCGCGCTTGCGACGATCCGCCGCGAGGCGGCGGTCGCGCACGACCGCCTGCAGCAACGCGTGCAGTCGCTGTTGCGCTCGGTCGAGCTGCGCCAGGCGCTGCAGGAGCCGATCGTCACGCTGCGCGACGGGCGCTATGTCGTGCCGGTGCGCGCGGAGGCGCGGTCCGCGGTGAGCGGCGTGGTGCACGACACGTCGGCGTCGGGCGCGACGGTGTACGTCGAGCCGCTCGCGATCGTCGAGCTCGGGAACGCGTGGCGTGAGCTGCAGCTACAGGAACGCCACGAGGTCGACCGCATCCTGCGCGAGCTCGCGGCCGCCGTCGGCGCGCAGGCCGACGCGATCGTCGACTGCGTCGAGCGGCTCGGCGCGCTCGATTGCGCGCTCGCGCGGGCGCGCTACGCGCGCGCCATCGGCGCGCAAGCGCTCGCGAGCCGCAGCGAGGAGCAAGGCTGGCTCGTGCGCGCGCCCGCGGAGCTGCGCCTGGAAGGCGCGCGCCACCCCTTGCTCGCCGGCGCCGTCGTCCCGGTGTCGCTCGCTGCCGGCGGTGACACGCGCGCGCTGCTGATCACCGGACCGAACACCGGCGGCAAGACCGTGGCGCTGAAGACTGCGGGGCTGCTCTGCCTGATGGCGCTCGCCGGCCTGCCCGTGCCCGCCGAGGTGGGCACGCAGGTGCCCGCGTACGACGCCGTGTTCGCGGACATCGGCGACGAGCAGTCGATCGCGCAGTCGCTGTCGACGTTCTCCGGGCACATGACCGCGGTCATCGACATCCTCGAACGCGCGACGGCGCGATCGCTCGTGCTGCTCGACGAGCTGGGCGCGGGCACGGACCCGACCGAGGGCGCGGCGCTGGGCATCGCCATCGTCGACCGCGTGATCGCACAGGGCGCCTCGCTGATCGCGACGACGCACCACAGCGAGCTGAAGGTGTACGCGTACCACACCCCGCGCGTCACGAACGCCTCCGTCGAGTTCGACATGGAGACGCTGCGGCCTACGTACCGCC
>CAMDBZ010000163.1 GCA_945889565.1 Thermoflexus hugenholtzii JAD2
TCGGTCGGCGCGCCGAACGAGGTGCCGCGCCCCGCGGCGTCGCGGATCGCTGCGACGATGGCGGGGTGCGCGTGGCCGAGGAGCAACGGGCCGTAGGAGCAGACGTAGTCGACGTACTCGTTGCCATCGACGTCGGTGATCATCGCGCCGGCACCGGAGGCGACGACGACCGGCTCGCCGCCGACGGCGCGGTATGCGCGCACGGGCGAGTCGACACCCCCCGGCAGGACGAGGCGCGCGCGTTCCATGGCGGCACGCGAGCGGTCGCGGATCAGGAAGTCACTCCCGTCAGGACGGGCAGCAGCTCGGCGAGTTGATCGACCACGACGCTCGGTGGGCCCATGCGCTCGGGATACGGGCGATTGTCGCGACGTACCCATGCCGTCGCGAGGCCGGCGTTCTGCGCGCCGCTGACGTCCGCGTTCGCGGAGTCGCCGACGTACAGGATCTCGTGCGGCTCGTACGAGGCGCGCGCGCAGAGCGCGGCGAAGATCGCACGGTGCGGCTTGTACGCGCGCAGCGACTCGGACGACTGGATGATCGAGAAGCGCAGTCGCGCGCGGGAGAGCGCGCTCTGCAGGAAGTCCTCGTCGGCGTTGGAGAGCAGCGCGACCAGGTAGCCTCGACGCGCGAGCATGTCGATCGTGTCGTGCGCGTCCGGGTAGGGTTCGACGTGCGAGAGCGCGTGGCGTAGGTAGTCCGCCGCGACCGCGCCATCGCCCTGCAGATTGTAGTGCTCGAACGCGATGTCGAACTGGCGGCGCCAGGTCTCCCACGTCGAATGCCAGCCGGGCAGCGGGCCGTTCATCATCACGTCGGGGTCGGCGCGCTGATCGTTCACGCGCGCGGCGGACCACACACTGGCCTTGTTCGATGAGCTGACCCACGTCTGGAAGAACGCGTCGATGTCCGTCTCGATGCGCTGCTCCGCGAGGATCGAGGTGACGGCGACGTGGAAGTCGCGATTTGCGAAGTCGAAGATCGTGCCGTAGCCATCGAACGCGACGACCTTGATCCGC
Source organism: Thermoflexus hugenholtzii JAD2 (assembly GCA_945889565.1). Taxonomy (GTDB): domain Bacteria; phylum Chloroflexota; class Dehalococcoidia; order UBA2979; family UBA2979; genus SHYP01. The sequence goes on from CAMDBZ010000163.1 coordinate 1,020, forward strand.
GCCGGGTCGAACGCGGGGTCCGTGGCGACGGGTTCGCGGACGGGTGGGTCGCCAGTGGGCGGTTGAGTCATGCGCGGTCCTCGAGGATCCAGCGTGCAGCATCTTTCGCGTGGTACGTGATGATGATCGAAGCACCGGCGCGCGCGATCGCGGTCAGGATCTCGAGGACGATGCGACGCTCCTCGATCCAGTTGTTCGCCGCCGCCGCCTTCACCATCGCGTACTCGCCGGAGACGTTATACGCCGCGAGCGGCAGGTCGGTCTGCTCGCGCACGTCGCGGATCACGTCGAGGTAGGCGAGCGCGGGCTTCACCATCACGATGTCGGCCGACTCCTCGATGTCCGCCGCCACCTCGCGGCGCGCCTCCCGGGCGTTCGCGGGGTCCATCTGGTAGCCGCGCCGGTCGCCGAACTGCGGCGTGGAGTCCGCCGCGTCGCGGAACGGGCCGTAGAAGCCGGAGGCGTACTTCGCGCTGTACGCCATGATCGGTGTCGAGGAGAAGCCCGCGTCGTCCAGCGCCTCGCGGATCGCGCCGACGCGCCCGTCCATCATGTCCGAGGGGGCGATCACGTCCGCGCCCGCCTCGGCGCACGTCACCGCCATGCGCGAGAGGAGGTCGAGCGACGGGTCGTTGTCCACCTCGCCGCCGGGGGTGAGCAGCCCGCAGTGGCCGTGATCGGTGTACTCGCAGAGGCACACGTCCACGATCACCACGAGGCTCGGGTCGACGCGCTTCAACTCGCGCACCGCCTGCTGGACGATGCCGTCCGGCGCGTAGGCCTCGGTGCCCTCCGCGTCCTTCGAGGCGGGCAGGCCGAAGAGCAGCACGGCGCGCACGCCGAGGTCGCGCAACTCGGCGACCTCGGGCGCCAACATGTCCACGCTCAGCTGGTACTGGCCGGGCATCGACGAGATCTCGTGGCGGATGCCCTGGCCGTGCGTGATGAACAGCGGGTAGACGAATTGCGACGGGTCGAGGCGCGTCTCACGCACGAGGGCGCGCAGGGCCTCGGTACGTCGCGTGCGACGGGTGCGGGTGAACAGAGCGAGGCGCGTGGCTACAACCATCACCGGACCTCCGTCCGCGCGGGGCGGCGGGCGTGCAGGAACGCACGCGTCGCCTCCACCAGCCCATCGATCGTATGCGGCTCGGCCACCACGTCTACCCGCAGCCCTCGTTCGCGCGCCGTCTCGGCCACGATCGGTCCGATGCAGGCGATGACCGCACCGCTCAGGGCACTGAGATCGCCACCGAGCATCGAGGCGAGGTTGGTCACGGTGGAGGATGAGGTGAACATCGCCACATCGACTTCGCCGGCGCGGAGGGCGGCCAGCACCTCGGCGGGCGGTTCCACAGGCGGAGCGGCGAGGTAGAGCGTCAGTTCGTCGACCTCGGCTCCTGCGGCGCGCAGCGCGGCGGGCAGGACGTCTCGCGCGCCCTCGGCACGCGGGAGCAGCACGCGCGTCCCGCCGACGTGTGGAGCGAGGGCAGTGCCCAACGCCTCGCCGATGGCTTCCGTGGGGACGAGGTCTGCGCGCAGGCCTCGGGTACGGAGGGCGCGCTCGGTGGCGGTGCCGATCGTGGCGATGCGAGTGCGCGCGAGCGTGCGCGCGTCGCCGCCAGCCTCGAACAGTGCATCGAGGAATGCCTCGACCGCATTGGCCGAGGTGAACACCGTCCACCCGTAGGCGTCCTCGGTGAGCGCGGCAGCGACGCGCGTGGCGGCCGAGTCGTCCACCCGGCGTTCGAGTTCGATCGCGGGGAGCAGCAGCGGGTACGCGCCCTCGAGGCGGAGCGCCTCGGCGAGCGACGAGGCCTGCGCACGCGTGCGGGTGACGAGGACGCGCTTCCCCGCGAGCGGCGCGAGGGCGCTCGGCGCGAGTGACTGCTGGAAGGCGGCGACGTCACCGATCACGAACAGCGCAGGCGCCTCGATCTTCGCGGTGCGCGCGACCTCCGCGATGGTGGCAAGGGTGCCGGTGACAGCGCGCTGGCGTGGTGTGCTCGCCTCCTGGATGACTGCCGCGGGCGTCGAGGCGGGACGGCCGCCCTCGATCAGTGCGCGCGCGATGCCGTCGAGGCGGGCGGCGCCCATCAGCACCACGATCGTGTCGGTGGCGCCCGCGAGGCGTGCCCAGTCGACGCCCTCGTGGGGCTTCGTCGGATCTTCGTGGCCGGTGACCACGGCGAACGAGGTCGCGATGCCTCGCTGCGTGACGGGGACGCCGCCGAGGGCGAGCCCGCCGATGGCCGAGGTCACGCCGGGGATCACCGTGCAGGGAACGCCGGCCTCGGCCAGCGCGAGGGCTTCCTCGCCGCCACGCCCGAAGACATACGGGTCGCCGCCCTTGAGGCGCACGACGCGCCGCCCGGCGCTGCCGTGCTGCACGAGAAGCGCATTGATCTCGTCCTGCGTCAACGTGTGGTTGTCCGCGCTCGTCCCCGCGTCGATCCGGATCGCCTCGGACGGCGCGTCATCGCGGAGTTCGTGGGGGGCGAGGCGGTCGAAGACGACGACGTCCGCGCGGCGCAGCGCGGCGAGCCCGAGTGCGGTGATCAGTCCGGGGTCGCCCGGCCCCGCGCCGACCAGCCACACGTGCCCGAGGCTCATGCGATCCCACCTTCGAGGGCGACCTTCAGCCGTTCGGCGAGGCCGTGCCCCAACTCCTCGGCGTCCGCGATCCGGCCGGTCGCGTCGCCGAAGACCGGTGCGCCCGTGCCAGCGCCGGGGGCGAGCATCGCGCGGAGCGCGATCAGGTCGCCTTCGCGCTGTGCGTATGCGCCGACGCCGAGTTCACATCCGGCGCCGAGGGCGGCGAGCACGGCGCGCTCCGTCGTCGCGGCGAGTCGCGTCGGCGCGTGGTCGGCCGCCTCGATGAGTGCGCGCGTGGCCGCGTCGTCGGCGCGACACTCGATGGCGATGACGCCCTGGCCCGGTGACGGGAGGAACTCGTGCGCCTCGTAGATCTCAGTCGCCTCGCCCAGCCGTCCGAGGCGGAGCAGCCCGGCGGCGGCGAGCACCGTGCCGTCGTACTCGCCGCGCTCCACCTTCGCGAGACGCGTGTCCACGTTGCCTCGGATCTCCACGATCTCGAGGTCGAGGCGCATCGCACGCAGGATCGCGGCGCGCCGGGTCGCGCTGGTGCCGACGCGCGCGCCAGCAGCGAGGTCGCGCAGGCGCCGGCCACCGCGACCGACGAAGGCATCGCGAGGGT
>CAMDBZ010000164.1 GCA_945889565.1 Thermoflexus hugenholtzii JAD2
CACCACCACCACGTGCGCCGCCGCCGCGCGCTGCCGCGCACGCAGCAGGAAACACGTGCCCTCGCGCACATACGCGCAGCGTCGCGACAGGCAATCGTTCCCATCCGCGGCCAGCGCGTCCCACGCCGCGCGCTCGTTCGCCGGCACAGCGATCTCGCCCAGCTCCCCCGTCTCGGTGCCCGGCAGCCACACCGCGATGCGCGCCTGCAACCGCGCCTCCGCCGGCGTGCGCGCGCGCGGCGTCGCGCGCGCCTCGGCCCAGCGCTCCAGGCACAGGTAGTTCGCGCGCCCCTTCAGCATCACGCCGCGCAGCGTGCCCGCGGGCACGCCCGCCACCGCCTCCGCCGCCGCCGCCGCCGCCGGCAGGTCGCGCTGTACGAGCTGCTCCTGCAGGTTGAGCGTGTGCGTCGCGACGACGACGCGCTCACCGCGGCGCAGCGCGAGCAGCGCCGCCGGCAACAGGTACGCAAGCGTCTTGCCCGTACCCGTGCCCGCCTCCACCGCCAGCTGCCCCTGGTGCGCGAGCGCCCGCGCCACCGCGCGCGCCACCGCCTGCTGCGTCGGCCGCGCCACGTAGCCCGGCAGCAGCTCCGGCCGCCGCTCCAGCATCGCGAACAGCGCGCCGACATCCTCCTCGTCGATGCCCCCCGCGCCCTCGCGCGGCTCGAGCGGTGCGAACGCGCGCGCGGCACTCACCGGCGCCGCGGGCACGAGCACGCCCGGCCCCTCGGGCAGCCCCAACCCGCCACGGTCGACGGCCTCCGCCACAAGCTCGCGCAGCCCCCACGCGAGCGGCTCCGTCACCGCGAGCAGGTCGAGCAGCACCGCCCGCGGCAGCGCGTCGAGCCGGTCGAGCAGGCGCAGGAACACCGCGCGCGCCGCATCGGCATCCGCGAGCGCGCGGTGCGCCACCGGCATCGCGACGCCGAGCTCGCCCGCCACCGCCGCGAGCTGCAGCCGCGTCGCACCCGTGAGCAGCACCGACGCCAGGTCGAACGTGTCGTAGCTGTGCGGCCCGAGCACCAGGCCCCCCGCATCGAGGAACGCGAGGTCGAACTGCACGTTGTGCCCGACCGGCACGCACCCCGCCGCGAAGGCGCGCAACTCGCCGAGCACCGCGGCCAGCGGCGGCGCGCTCAGCAGGTCGACGTCGCGAATGCCCGTGAGCGCCTGCACCTCGCGCGGGATGCCGCGGTTCGGCCGCACGAACGAGCTGAACCGCTCCGCCCGCCCCGTGCGGCCGAAGCGCACCGCCCCCACCTCGATGATGCGATCGACTGCCGGGTCGAAGCCCGTGGTCTCGAGGTCGATCGCGACGTAGCGCTCAGCCATCGCTCGCCGATCGCGCCGCGCTGCGGCGTGCGGCGCGCCCGCGCCTCCGGTCACCCCGAGCGGCCCGTGCTGCGCAGCCCGCCGGACCGCCCGCCGGACAGCCCTCCGGATAGCTCAGTCGCGCCGTGCGTTCGCCTCGGCGCTCGCCTGCGCGTTCGCTTCCTGCGTAGCGGCGATGCTCCCCAGCTCGAAGCGCACCAGCCGGCGCTGCGCCGTGCGATGCACCGCCTCGAAGCGCCCCGCGTGCAGCTCCTCCAGCAGCTCCCGCTCGGAATGCAGCGCGCGCTCGAACCCCGTTGCGTAGTAGCCGATGCCGGTGTTCGAGTGCGCGTCCGAGCCGCCCGTGCCGCTCATGCCGAGGATCTTCGCCACCTCGTACGCGAACTCGTTCTCGCGCGGCGTGTTACAGCCGTTCGCCACCTCGATCGCGTGCACGAGCTTGAACACCGGCAGCTCGGCCGCCTGCTCCGCTGTCAGGTCGAACGGCTTGCCGCCCTTGCGCATCGCCGTCACCGGGTCGAACACATGCCGGAACGGGTGCGCCACGATGATGAAGCCGCCGCGCTTCTCCACCTCCGCCCGCAGCTGCGCCGCGCGCCGGATGCCCGGCAGGTACGACTCCAGTCCCACGACGATCATGTGCCCGTGGTCCGTGGACACTTCCATGCCAAAGTTCGGGAACACGTCCGGGAATTGCTCGCGATACGCCTCCGGGTGGTGGCGCTCCCAGACCTGGTCGTGGTCGGCGATGTTGTACCCGGTCAGCCCGCCCGCGGGCGCGACCACGGCAAGCTCCTCCGGCTTCAACATCGAATCGGAGGAGTGCCCCATCGTGTGCAGGTGCATATCGAGCACGGACGTGTGGAGGCCGTCGGAGAGTTGCAGCTGAACCTCCTCGCGCACTGGCCCTCCAGCATACGGAACGCCGCCCCCGCCGCCTACCCATAACCCCTCGCTACCCCGACGATCAACCCGCAAGCGCCGGCAGCAACCACCCGAACGCCAGCAGCGCCACACCCGCCGACGCCCACACCGGCCACCCCGGCCGCCCCCACACCACCGCCGTCGCGCCCACCACCAGCGCGATCGCGCCGCCGACCAGCACGCTGAAGAGCGCGTTGCCGCTGCCCAGCGCCCCGTCCGGCCGGGCCGCCTCCGCCCGCAAGAACGCCGCCCCCAGCGAGAGCCCCACCGCCGTCCACAGCAGCACCAGCAGGTTCGCGAGAAATACCCCCGCCAGCGGCGCCGGGGCCCGCCGCGACTGCCCCAGCGCGAGCCACGCCCGGCTCCGCACGAGCGCGACGAGCAGCACCGCCGCGTGCGCGAGCGCCCCCGCCACCCCCGCGATCAGCCCCGCGAGCAGCGCGCGCAGCGTCTCGCTCTCCATCGCCCGCTAGCCCGCGTCGACGACGTCGACCGCCGTCGCGGCCGCCCGCCCCAGCGTCGCCGTCACGAACACGCGCGCCCCCGTCGCCTCCAGCTCCCGCCGCAGCTCGGACACGCGCGCATCCTCGTGCACGAACAGGTACACCGCCGGCCCCGCCCCGCACAGGTGCAGCCGCCCGCCCGCGATCCGCGCGAAGCGCGCGTAGTGCGCCACCAGCTCCGGCTCAGTGCGCTCGACGACCGCCTCGAACACGTTCGCCAGGTCCGCCGTCGGCGGCGGCGCACCCCGCGCGATGCGGTGCGCGAGCCGTCGTGCGCGCCCGCCGTCGCTCCAGTCGCCGTGCCCGAGCGCCCCAAAGCGCCGCGCCGTCTTCTCCGGCGGCGCCGGCACCGGCGGCGCGATCACCAACAGCCGCAGCGGCCGCAGGTCACGCAACGGCTCGACGATCTCGCCCCGTCCCGAGCAGTGCGTCGCGCCGCCGACGACGAGCGCCGGCACGTCCGACCCGAGCGCCGCGCCGAGCTCCGCCAGCCGCTCCGCCGGCCACCCGAGCCCCCATAGCCGGTCGAGCCCCCGCAGCACCGCCGCCGCGTCCGCGGACCCCCCGCCGAGGCCCGCCGCCACCGGGATGCGCTTCGTCACCGTGATCGCCACGTCGGGCGCGCGCCCGGCCGCACTTCCCAGCGCCTGTGCGGCGCGCCCCGCCAGCTCGTCCGCCCCCGCGACCCCCCGCGCTTCCGGGCCGTCGATGGTGACGCGCAGGCCGGAAGCCACCCGCAGCGTGAGCTGGTCCGACAGCTCGACGGTCGTGATCACGGTTTCGATGTCGTGGTACCCGTCGCTGCGCCGCCCCAGCGCCTCCAGCGCGAGGTTGATCTTGCCCGGCGCCCGCGCCGTCACGACGAGCGCCCCCGCCTCGCGCGTCGTCGCGCCCGCGCCTTCAGACATCGAGCGCGCGCGGGTGCCCCCGCTCGAGCACGTCGAACAGCCGCCGCCAGTCCGCGAGTTGCAGATGCTGCGCGCGCTGCTCCGGCCCGATCCCCGCCGCCACCAACAGCGGATGCATCGCGGCGTCCGGAATGCCCAGCGCCACCCGCAGCACGTTGTGCAACTGCTTGCGCGGCTCGGTGTAGCCCATGCGCAGCAGCTGGAAGAAGCGCGGCAGCCGCTCGCGCGGAAGCCCCGCCGCGTTCTCCGGCAGCCGCTCGATGCGCACGAGCGCGGACTGCACCTTCGGCGGCGGCCAGAACGCCGATGGCGGCACGTCGAACACCGCCGCGGGCGTCCCGTAGCACTTGATCGACATCGACAGCAGCGACTCGCGCCCCGTCCCGCCCACCATCCGCCGCGCCACCTCGCGCTGCACGAGGATCACGATCCGCGTCGGCCCGGGGTCCGCCTCCAGCAGCCGCCGCACCACCGGCTGCGTGATGTAGTACGGCAGGTTCCCCACCGCGACGTACGGGCCC
>CAMDBZ010000165.1 GCA_945889565.1 Thermoflexus hugenholtzii JAD2
GACGTGGGGCAGGGGCTCGCCGTGCTCGTGCGCGACGGCGACGCCGCGCTGCTCATCGACGCAGGCCCGCCGGACGGCGCGGTGCTCGGCGCGCTGGCTCGCGCGGGGGTGCGCTCGCGGCTGGAAGCGGTGGTGCTGACGCACGACGACGCGGATCACGGCGGCGGCCTCGCAGCCGTCGCCTCGCGGCTGGAGGTCGGCGCGGTGTACGTGCCCGCGGGCGCCGGCGGCGGCCGGCCGCTCGTCGCGGGCGACCGCCTCGACGTCGGTCGGGCGCGCGTGGAGGTGCTCGCGCCGCGCGGCGTGGCGGCGGGCGACGACGCGTCCGGGAGCGCGAACGATCGCTCGCTGGTGCTGATGGTGCGCGTCGGCGAGCGCTCGGTGCTGCTGCCGGCGGACATCGAGGCGGCGGGGGAGGCGCAACTGCTCGCGGCGGCCCTCGAGCTGCGCGCCGACGTGGTGGTGGTCCCCCACCACGGCTCACGCAGCTCATCGAGCGCCGCGTTCGTGCGCGCCGTCGCGCCCGCGGTGGCAGTGGTGTCGGTGGGCGCCGGGAACACCCACGGCCACCCGGACGGCGCGACGCTCGGGCGCTACGGCGACGCGGCGGTGCTGCGGACGGACCTCCACGGCGACGTGCGCGTGCGCACGGATGGGCGGCGGCTGTGGGTGCAGCCGCTGCGCGCGGCGGCGGGCGCCAGCGCCGATGCCCGTGCTACGCTCGCGCGCACGGCCACGCCTGTAGGCGCGCCGGTAGCCACGCCAGGAGCGAGATGACGATGCCCGACCGAGCCGGCGGCCGCGCGGCGAACGCGTTGCGCGCGGTGACCATCGAGCCGGGCGTTCTGCGGCACGCGGAGGGCTCGGCGCTGATCTCGCTCGGCGACACGCGCGTGCTCTGCGCGGCGAGCGTGGAGCCCGGGGTGCCGGGCTTCCTGCGCGGCACGGGCTCCGGCTGGGTGACGGCGGAGTACGGGATGCTGCCGCGCGCGACGCACACGCGCTCCCCTCGCGAGGCGGCGCGCGGCCGCCAGAGCGGGCGCACGCACGAGATCCAGCGGCTGATCGGGCGCTCGCTGCGGGCGGTCGTCGACCTCGACCGGCTCGGCGAGCAGACGATCACCGTCGACTGCGACGTGCTGCAGGCGGACGGCGGTACGCGCACCGCCGCGATCACGGGCGGCTGGGTGGCGCTGGCGCTGGCCATCGACGCGATGCAGCGCGCGGGCTCGCTGCCGACGCAGCCGCTGCGCACGCAGGTCGCCGCCGCATCCGTGGGCATGACCGAGGGGCGCGCGCTGCTCGACCTCGATTACGGCGAGGACTCGTCGGCCGGCGTCGATTTCAACGTCGTGCTGCTTGGCACGGGGCAGCTCGTGGAGGTGCAGGGCACGGCCGAGGGCGAGCCGTTCACCCGCCGCCAGCTCGATGAGCTCGTAGACCTCGCAGAGGCCGGCATTCGCGAGCTGTTCGCCACCCAGCGCGACGCGGTCGCGGCGGTCAAGGCCGCTCGCGCGCACTGAGCGTGGCACGGTGTCTCGCCGCCGGGCCTGGCGAGAGGGGCCCACATAGCAGACGTGACGGTGAACAACAACCGCCCGTCCGTACTCGAGGGGTCGCTGACGCTCACCGACGCGGATGGCAACCGCTTCACGCTCGAGCGCGACCGCATCGCGCTCTGTCGCTGCGGGCAATCGTCGAACAACCCGTTCTGCGACGGCACGCACGGCAAGGTCGACTTCGACAGCCAGATCGTCGCCCGCTAGCCGCCGAGGCGCGCCGCGCCGGCCCCGCTCAGCGCGGCGAGACGTACTCACCGAGGAACGTGCCGCCGAGCACGTGCACATGCGCGTGCTCCTGCGACTGCATCCCGTGCATGCCGGAGTTCGAGGCGAGGCGGAAGCCGGCCGGGCAGAAGCGCCGGCCCATCTCCTCCGCGGCGCGGCCGACCTCCCCCATGTCGTGCCAGAGCTCGCGCTGCGTGAGGTGGCGCTTGGGCATCGCGAGCAGCATCACCGGCACCCAGCGCAGCACGTTGCGGATGACGATCGCATCGTCGGACTCGTACAGAATCTCCGCGGGCTCGCGGCGCGCGATGATCTCGCAGAAGATGCAGTAGCGCGACAGCACGCGAGCCGGTACCTTCCGGGCGAACAGCCTTTCCAGACGGTCGGGCGCGGCCAGTCTAGGAACCGCCCGCAGGCAGCGTCAAACGGCGCCGAGAGGTCGCGATGGCCCACATCGAGCCGTTCCGCGCGTTGCGCTACGACCCCGCGCGCGTGCGCGGCGACCACGTGCTGGCCCCGCCGTACGACGTGGTGACTCCGGAGCAGGTGGCCGCGCTCGAGGCGCGCTCGCCCTACAACATCGCGCGCGTGGAGTCGTGCGCACCGACGCCTGCCGGGTACGCGCAGGCCGCCGAGCTGCTCCGCACGTGGGAGCGCGAGGGCGTGCTGGTGCGCGAGGAACGGCCGGCGTACTACGTGTACGAGCAGCGCTTCCACGTCGATGGGCAGGCGCACGCGCGGCGCGCGCTGTTCGCGCGACTCGGGCTCGCGGCAGCGGGGGGCGGCGGCGTACGCCCGCACGAGGCGACGATGTCCGGGGCGCGCGCGGACCGGCTCGCCCTGCTGCGCGCGACGCGCACGCACGTCTCGCCGATCTTCGGGCTGGCGCCCGACCGCGACGGTACGCTGCGCGCGGCGCTCGACACCGCGGCCGCGGGTCGCGCGATCTTCGAGGCGACCGATGCAGGCGGAGAGCAGCACGCGCTGTGGACGCTCGCCGATCCGGCCGCGCACGCGACGCTCACCGCAGCGCTCGCGCAGGAGACCGTGACGATCGCCGACGGCCATCACCGCCACGCGACCGCACTCGCCTACCTCGAGGAACGCGGCGGCGAAGCGCTGCCGGCCGACGCGCCCGAGCGCAGCGTGCTGGCCGCGCTGGTGCCGGAGCAGGACGCGGGCCTCGTGGTGCTGCCGATCCACCGACTGGTGCGCTCCGGCGTGCCGGCGGACCTCGCGCCGCGGCTCGCACCGCTGTACGAGGTCACGCCCTTCGCGGCCGGCTGGGACGCGGCGGGCGCAGCGGCGCTGTGGGCGCGTGTGCGCGACGACGCCGGGGCGCTCCCCTGCTTCGGTGCGATCGGGCTCGCCCCCCGCAGCTTCCACGTGCTGACCGCGCGCTCGATGCGAGCGCTGGACGGCGCGCTGCCGGCGCACTGGTCGCCCGCCGCACGCGCGGTGCAGGTGCTCGTCCTCAACGAGACGATCCTCGAGCCGCTGCTCGGGCTCGACGCCCCGGCGCGCGCTGCCGGCGAACGCATCGCCTTCAGCGAGGACGCTGCCGAGGCGTGGCGCGCCGTCGACGCGGGCAACGCGCAGCTCGCGTTCCTCGTGCACGCGGTGCGCGTGCCCGAGATCATGGCCGTCGCCGACGCCGGAGAGCTGCTCCCGCAGAAATCGACGTTCTTCTACCCGAAGCTCGGCACGGGCCTGGTGCTCAACCCGCTCGACTGACGCCCGCGCTACGCCAGCTCGAGCTGCAGCGCCGAGAACACGTTGTCGAGCGCCGACAGCGCGCGCAGCTCGTCGGCCGTGAGCGCGCGCGAGATGCCGAGCACCATGAGCGCCCGCTCGCGCGTGCCCGCGCCGACGGACATGTAGCGGATGTTCACGCCCCATGCGCCGAGCTGCGTGCCGACGCGGCCGATCGCGCCCGGCCGGTCGACGTTCTCGATCATCAGCACGAACGGCGCGTGGGCCGGGTCGATGTCGACGGCGTAGTCGTCGATGCCGACGACGCGCACGCCGGACGGTGTGTGTGTCGCGGCGACGCGCCGCTCTACGTCCGCCGTCACCTGCACGACGACGAGGTTCGCGTACGGCTCGCGCGCCTCGCCACCCTCGACCTCGACGCGCAGCCCGCGCTGCTCGGCGAGCTGGTCGGCGTTGACGATCGTGACGTTCTGCGTGCTCACGCGTTCGAGCAGGCCGATCAGCGCGGCGGCGCGCAGCGGGCGTAGCTCGTAGTTTGCGATCTCGCCGAGAAACTCCAGGCGCACGCGCTGCAGCTGGCCCTTCGCGAGCTGGCTCGCCACGCGGCCCGCGAGCGCGGCTGCGTCGACGTAGGGGCCGATG
>CAMDBZ010000166.1 GCA_945889565.1 Thermoflexus hugenholtzii JAD2
GAGGCCGCGCGCGCCGCCTGGGACGCCTCGCTCGACACGCTACGCGAGCTGGCGACGGTGCTCACGGCGGCGGTGGTGTACTCGTGGTGGCTGCTGCCGTTCGCGGCGGCGGTGGCCGTGCTCGCGCGCCGCGCGCTGGCGTCGAGGCGGCGGGCGCCGGTGGCGGTGGTGGCGCAGTCGTAGCGCGCGAGCGCGGGCTGGACGTGTGGGGGGCCGCCCGGCGATGGGGCGGCCTCTCGTGTTGCGCTCGACGCCAAGAGAATCCCGCCTGCGCTCAGCGGTGGGCCTACAAGTGGACGATCTCCACGCCACCCCATGCGGTGCCCAAGTATTCCGCGACCAGTCTCCGGTGACACCGCGTCGGCTTGTCCTCACTGCATAGGAGACAAGCTGCATCCATCTCGGCTGCCCGCGATGTCTCTTCGATGCTCCGCTTGCGCATCAACTGGAGGAAGCCTTCCTCGTATGTCGTCCAAGGAACAGAGCGACCTCGATATCCGGCGAGCAGCTCGCTCGTCGGCGCCAGCTCAAGGCGGTGTTCGTACGGGATCGCGGCAATCTCTCTCAGGAAGTACTCAAGGTCATCCCGCTTTGCGAATCCGGACAACTGCGACGTGTTGTTCAAGCGAACGTCGATCAGTCGCTTTACGCTCGCCTGAGTGAGGCGAGTGAAGAATGACTCGGCGCTGGTCTTCGTGAAGCCTATCGTGAACAGCTTCATGCGCTCGACTGCGCTCTAGTCGACCACCCCGTGGTCGCGGCAATTTCGCTCTCCCGGCGACGATAGGCTTCGGCGGCGGCCTCGTCCCATGGGCGAAACATGTCGTTCTCCGCAAACCCCACCTCGCGTACCAGGCGCCGCTCGCTATCGGCGTGCTCCTCCAACTCCCCGTTTGCAAGTATGTGACTGACCGACAGGCCGTCGGCCGCCAGAACCCGCGAGATCAGAATCCCGCGGTGGCAGGTGAGCGGATCTTTCTCCGCGCACAATAGCGCGACGCGGTACTCCTCGATGCCGTCCATGACTCTCGCGATGCCCCGCTTGAAGGCGGACGAGTTCTCGAGCCGCTCATACTGCACTTTGCCCGCGGCGTAGTGAGCCGGGTCCTTGCTGCGAGCCCCTAAGTCCGCACCGAGGAATACGTACTCGATATCGGCTTCGCGCAGCGCCTGCGCCAAGGCGTCCCGGTTGAAGTGGGGGTTTAGCCGGCTAGACGGCGCTGATCTGACGTCTGCTACTGCCGTGATATGGTGAAGGCGGAGCAACGACAAGAAGGCCTCGAGTGGGTGAGTCGAGTGCCCGATTGTGAAGATTCTCGACGTAGGCTCATTCATCGTTCGATGACACCAGCAACAAGATTGTACGCATTGCCATCCTCAAACACCTCGCCCAAACTGACGCACAGCAGAGCGGCAGGCGGGGCATACATGCCGATGCCCCGGCCGCGATAATCATCCTCAGCCACTGGGTCCGTAACCTCCAAGACGTAGCTGTAGCCCGCAGCGTTGAACGCAGCGCGCACACGCACCCGCGGGCCGCTGTACGTGTCTTCTTCATCCACGAAGATTCGGAGATCGTTAGGTTCGATAAGCAACAGTGAGTGATGAAACTCGCTTACCCGACTCCCCGGCACCCGGTTGTTGCGGCGATTGCGGGACTGATGCCCGTTCTCCCAGAGCGGGCCGTGAACTGGCTGGACGGCCGCGCGCGCTTCGTTCCACGACAGCGCGCCGACTTTCCGCCATGCAGCGGTGCTGTCGATGACGTGATTTTCCTGCTGGTGTTGATGAGGGCCCGGCCTGGCGAAGCGAATTTCGACTAGATCGAGGAGTTCGGGAATGCCACCCCCGGAGCATTGCTGCTCCGAAGCGTTTATCGCCTCACCCTCCCGGGTACTCACGGGGCGGACCCAGCGCGTGAACCCGCTCGCCTTGTCGAGCCCAGCTACGCAACTTCCGCCCGGCTTCCGCGAGTTCGCCAATACAGCGATCGTCATCGGGTAGGGCACTCGCCCCTCCTCCCCCTAACAGACCCCGCAGAGCTTGCAGCCGACCTCGGGCGGGGGGCAGGGGATCGTGCGGCGGGTGCGTTCGTGCTTGTCCATCTCGCGGAGCAGGAAGCGCTCCGTCATGCCGACGTCGATGACGTACCAGGGGGGGCGCTCGCCCTCCCACGGCAGCGGGCCGTCGAGGCCGTGCTCGGTGATCGCGCGCTTGTAGCTCGCGAGCGAGTTGTCGGGCATCGAGGCGAGCATCGGCGCGAGACGCGCGTCGGCGCGCGACAGCACGTCGTCGATGCGCGCGGTGTGCGGCGAGTCGGTGCGCAGCTCGATGCCGGAGGCGAGCGTCTGCTTGAGGATGCCCTGGCGGCGCTTGATCATGGCGGGGTCCCACTGCGGCTGGAACTGGTACGCCGTCCACGGCTTCGCCACCGTCGGGCTCACCGATAGCACGACGCGCGTGCCGTGGCCCGCCGCGTCGACGCGCTCCTTGATGCGGTTGCCGAGGTGCGCGATCGCGTAGACGTCGTCGTCCTCTTCGCCGGGCAGGCCGATCATGAAGTAGAGCTTGAAGCGCGCCGCGCCGGACTCGCCCACCATGGCCGCGCCCTCGAGCACCTGCTCCTCGGTCACGCCCTTGTTCACGGCCTGGCGCATGCGCTCCGAGCCGGCCTCGGGCGCGACGGTGATGGTCTTCGTGCCGCCCGCGGCGAGCGCCGCGAGCACGCGCGGGTCGAGGTTGTCGACGCGCAGCGACGAGATCGAGACGCGCGCGCCGCGCTCGTGCGCGCCGATCACGAGCTCCGGCAGCTGCGGGTGGTCGGCGACGGCGGCGCCGAGCAGCCCGACGCGCGGCGTGTGCTGCAGCGAATGCTCGACGATGTTCAGCAGCGCCTCGGCGGGCCGGTAGCGGGGCGGGCGGAACACGTAGCCGGCGATGCAGAAGCGGCAGCCGCGGCCGCAGCCGCGCGCCACCTCGATCAGCGTCATGTTCGAGAGCTCGGTGTCCTCGGTCAGCACCGTCGAGTACGCCTCGGTCTGCGCGATGTCGTGCACCCACTGGCGCTCGATCGGGCCGATGGGCGGGCGCTGCGGCACGTACACGCCGGGGATGCGCGCCAGCTCGTCGAGCAGCTCCTCGCGCGGGCCGTACAGCAGGTCCTGCCACAGCGCGACGAGGTTCGGGATGATCTCCTCGCCCTCGCCGACGACCGCCGCGTCGAGGAACGGCGCGACGCCCGCGGGGTTCGTGAGCATGCACGCGCCGCCCGCGATCACCAGCGGGTGGCGCTCGTCGCGCTCTGCGGCGTAGAGCGGGATGCCCGCGCTGCGCAGCACCTGCACCATGTTGAAGTAGTCGAACTCGTACGACAGCGTGAACGCGAGCACCGCGAAGTCGCCGAGCGTGCGTTGCGACTCCATCGCCACGATCGGCGCGGGGTGGCGGCCGCCGGCGCCGGGCGGGTCGTAGAAGGCGCGCTCGCAGACCACGTCGGGGTACGCGTTCAGCAGCTGGTACACCGTCTGCAGCGCGAGGTTCGACATGCCGAGGTAGTACGAGTTCGGGTAGACGATCGCCACGGGGATGCGCCCGCCCCAGTCCTTGACGGTGTACCCCTGCTCGCGAGCGAGTCGATTGCGTGCGATCTGCCGGACGTCTGCCATCGAGCCAGTCTACGCCACGGCTGCGGGGGGCGATGCCCTGCCGCCCGGGGCTGACGCTTGGGTCGCGGGTCGAGGGCGACTACGGGGCGCGGCGCGAGCTGGGCGGGTCCGCGGCCAGCTCCGCCTCGAGGCGGGCCTGGTTGCGGCGGTCCCGCAGCACGGCGGCGCCGAAGCCCGCCGCCAGCAGGCCGACGGGGACGAGCGCGAGCAGCGGGTGCACGGTGGCGAGCCAGAGCGCGATGGCGATCAGCGCCATGATGCCGAAGATCACCAGCATCACCGGCACGACGATCGACCAGGCGATGATGCTGATCGAGAGAATCTCGCGCCAGCTGCCCTGCTTCGTGTGCCGTGGCGGCTCGTACTGCTGCACCCCTACAGTGTACGCCGAGGCGCCGCGCACCCGAGGAGCGAGCCCGCCATGCCCCCGGCCGCGATCCCGCGCTCGTTCGACGCGTTC
>CAMDBZ010000167.1 GCA_945889565.1 Thermoflexus hugenholtzii JAD2
CAACCCCCTGCAGGACCACGGCGGCTACTTCACCAACGCCGAGCTCGTGCTGCCGCGGCTCGTGCGCGCGATGACCGGCGGCGACTACCCCTGGCCCCGTCGCGAGCGCGGCGACGCTGTCGTCGAGGCCGAGATGTCGGCCGCGCAGCGCGGCCGCGCCGACTGGGCGTACGACGGCGCGCGCCGCCGCGTGCCCCGCGTCGCCGGCGTGCAGGCGCTGCGCGCCGCCGTCGGCGCGGCGTGGCTCGTGCACGTGGCCGCGCTGCTCGTCTCCGCGCGCTGGCGCGCCGCCTGCAGCGAGGCCGTGCAGGCCACCGGCCAATGGCTCGCGGATCGGCTTGCGCCGCTCGAGGCGTTCGGCGCGCTCTTCGCGGGCGACGCGTTCCAGGTGCTCGCGCCCGCGGCTGGCGCCGCCCTGATCGTCTTCGGCCCGCTCGTGCTCGGCCTCGCGCTCGAACGCATCTGGCGCGAGCGCAGCTTCCCCGAGCTCGACGCTTGACCCCCGCGGCCTCCAACGCCGCGCGAGGCGGGTGACGCGAGCGCGCCTGCCGCGCTAGAGTCGGCACCGCGCGCGTGCCCGCTCCCGCGACGCGCCCCGAGCTGGAGGTCGCCCGATGGCGTTCACGAAGGTCGACCACGTCGCGATGCTGATCGACGATCTCGAGACCGCTCGCCACGTCTTCTGCGACGGCTGGGGCCTCGCCATCGACGAGCTGCGCTCGCCCTGGCCGCAGGGCCGCCCCGGCACGTTCGACGGCGTGACCAGCATCGAGATCCCGATCGGCGAGCTGTTCCTCGAGATTAGCCGCCCCAACGACACGACGAGCGACGCCGCGCGCTTCGTCGCGGAGCGGCGTGCCGGCATGTACCACATCGCGCTCGCCTCGAACGACCTCGCCGCCGACGTGGCGGCGCTGCAGGCGCGCGGCGCGCGCCTCGCCGAGCCGTGGGACGGCCGCAGCGCCGTCTTCCTGGACCCCGCCACCACGCTTGGCCTGCGCATCCGCATCGTCCCGGACCAGGGCTACTACGCTCACCCCGCCTACCGCGGCGACGGCACCTTCACCGGCATGGGCCACATCGGCATCGCCGCGCGCAGCGTCGAAGAAGTGCGCGCGCTCTTCGGCGGCGTCTTCGCGCTCGACGAGGACCGCGGGAGCGAGCGCGGCGGCGAGCCGGCGCCCGAGCGCGCCGCGAGCAGCGAACGGCGCGAGGCGGACGACCCCGTGCATCTCGTCGAGTTCCCGCTCGGCGGCACCGTGATCGAGATCAGCATCCCCACCACCACCGACAGCGGCACCGCGCGCCTCGTCGCGACGCGCGCGCCGCTCGGCGCCGTCTACCACCACATCTGCCCCTACGCGCCCGACGTCGCGCGCTCCGCCGATAGCGGGCGCGCCGCCGGGCTGCAGCAGATCGGCACCACGCCGCCGCACGACCCCGCGAACCCCGGTCGCATCGACGTCGCGTGGTTCCACCCGCGCACCTGCGTCGGCACGCTCATCGAGATCTGGAACCGGCCACCGGGCCGCGACCACGCGCTCCAGTGGCGCCGCCTGCAACCCTAGCCCGTCCACCGCACGCGAAAGGCCCACGATGATCCGCAGCTTCGACGGCAAGTCCCCGCGCATCCACCCCACAGCCTTCGTCAGCGAGGCGGCGTACGTCATCGGCGACGTCGTGATCGGCCCGTACTCCAGCGTCTGGCCCGGCACGATCATCCGCGGCGACCACCACACCATCACCATCGGCGCCTACGTCGACATCCAGGACAACTGCGTCGTGCACGCGGACAGCGACGCCACCTACGGCGACTACGTCACGCTCGGCCACCACGTGATCTGCCACGCGAAGACGATCGCCACCCACTGCCTCGTCGGCAACGGCGCCGTCGTCAACGGCGACGCCGAGGTCGGGGAGTACTCGATCGTCGCCGCAGGCTCCGTCGTGCTGGAGCGGGAGCAGATCCCGCCACACTCCTTCGTCACCGGCGCGCCCGCCACGGTCAAGCGCGCCACCGAGGAGCGCCACCACCGCATGATCCGCGGCACCGCCGAGGGCTACGCCGCGAACGGCCAGCAGTTCAAGGAGGCTGGCCTCGGCGACGTGCCCGCTGAGTTCCTCACAAAGGAGTCGTAGCCGGGTGGCACGCGTGGGGCACCCCTGCTTCATCGTCGACGCGTTCACGGACCGCGCGTTCAGCGGCAACCCCGCGGGCGTCGTGCTGCTCGAGGACGTGCGGTCGGACGCGTGGATGCAGGCCGTCGCGGCCGAGCTGCGCCACTCCGAAACGGCGTTCGTGCGCCCCACAGGTGCGACGTACGCGTTGCGTTGGTTCGCCCCCCTGGCCGAGGTCGACCTCTGCGGCCACGCGACGCTCGCCGCCGCGCACGTGCTGTGGGCCGAGGCCGGCGCGCCCACCGACGTCCCGCTGCGATTCGAGACGCGCAGCGGCACGCTCGGCTGCACGCGCGAGCGTGACGGCGTGCTGCAGCTCGACTTCCCCATCGACGTACCGCAGACCGTCGACGACCCGCCGGACGCGCTCGTGCACGGCGCGGGCGTGGCGGCGCTGCGCGTGCTGCGCGGCCGCTTCGACTACCTCGTCGAGGCGCGCAGCGCGGACGATGTGCGCGCGGCACGCCCCGACCTCGCCGCGCTCGCGACGCTCGACGCGCGTGGCGTGTGCATGACCGCCGCAGGCGACGCGCAGAGCGACGCCGACGTAGTGTCGCGCTTCTTCGCGCCCGCGATCGGTATCGACGAGGACCCCGTCACCGGCTCGGCGCACTGCATGCTCGCGCCGTACTGGAGCGCACGACTCGGCCGCGAGGAGCTACGCGCCGCGCAGCTCTCCGCGCGCGGCGGCCGCCTGCGTATGCGCGTCGAAGGTGAGCGCGTGCTGCTCGGCGGACGTGCCGTCACGGTGCTGCGCGGCCACGTCGACTGACGCTCCATTCGCGAGGCTGACGCGGCACTGCCGCGTAGCCACACATGCGCATAGAATGCGCAGCGAGTGTGGCGGGTCGAAGCAGGGGACATGGATCCTAGGCGCGCCGTGCCCTATCTCCCTGGCATCGATGGCCTGCGCGCGCTCGCGGTCATCGCCGTCTTCGTGCACCACGCGCACGCCGCGTGGCTGCCGGGCGGCTACCTCGGCGTCGATCTCTTCTTCGTGATCAGCGGCTTCGTGATCACGCGCGGACTGCTCGCCGAGTGGGACCGCGGACGCCGCCTCGACGTGCGCGACTTCTGGCGCCGCCGTGCGCGTCGCCTGCTGCCCGCCGCGTACGCGCTGATCTTCGCCACCCTCGCTGTCTACGAGCTGTGGTTCGCCGCCGACGTGCGCGCGCTCGCGCAGCTCGCGCTCGCGGCCGCGGCCTACGTCGCGAACTGGCACCTGATCCTGCGCGACGCGCCCTATTTCGAGTCGATCGGCCCGCCCTCGCCGCTGCAGCACCTGTGGTCGCTTGCCGTCGAGGAGCAGTTCTACCTCATCTGGCCGCTGCTGCTCACCGCACTGCTGCGCGTGCGCGGCCGTCCGCTGGTCGCCGCCGCCTGTATCGTGCTCGCCGCCGCCTCGTCCGCCTGGACGTGGCAGTTGAGCGCGAGCGGGGCGAGCGAGGCGCGGCTCTACTACGGCTCCGACACGCACGCGAGCGGCCTGCTGCTCGGCGCGGCGCTCGCCTGCCTGCCCGCGCCCATGCTCGCGCTGCGCCGCCGCCTGCTCGCGGACGGGGTCGCGGTGGGTGCGCTCGCGGGGCTCGGTGCGCTCGCCTGGTGGCTCGCCGCGTGGCGCTTGCAGCTCTACCCGTGGGCGTTCGCGCTCACCGGGCTGCTCGGCGCGGCCGCGATCGCAGCCGCCGCGCACCCGACCGCCCGCGCGGCGCGCGCGCTGGGCTGTGAGCCGCTGCGCTGGCTCGGACTGCGCTCCTACAGCGTCTACCTCTGGCACTGGCCCGTGATCGTCGTCTCACGCCGCGCGTTCGCCGAGCCCCCGCACGACCTCGTGCTGCTCGCGTTGCAGAGCGTGGCCACGCTCGCGCTCGCCGCGCTCTCCTACCGCTGCATCGAGTCGCCGCTG
>CAMDBZ010000168.1 GCA_945889565.1 Thermoflexus hugenholtzii JAD2
CGGCGCTGGAGGCGTTACTGCGCCTGCCCGCGGGCCCGGCGGGGGAGGGACTGATCGCCGCGACCCGCGCGGCGCTCGGTGGCGCAACCCTCGGAGCCGTGCTCGGCGCGCCGGGCGCGCCGGCCGGGCGGAGCGCGAGCTTCCGCATCGCGGTGCCGGACGGCCACGCGCAGCGCCACACTGTGGCGGCGCTCGCGGCGGCGGGCATCAGCTTCGAGGGCTACGACGCCGAGCGCACGGCGCGGCGCCCCCAGGCGCGTCTCGGGGCGGCGTTGCCCGTCGAGGTGAAGGTGCTGCGCCCGCAGGACATGCCGCGCGCGGTCGCGCTCGGGTACTACGACCTCGCGCTGACCGGCCGCGACTGGCTGGCGGCGCATCAGGCGGCGTTCCCCGCCGCGCCCGTCGTCGAGCTGGCCGACCTGCGGCGCAGCCGCTACGCCCTCGGCGCGGTGGTGAGCGAGGACGTGCCCGCGACGTGCATCGCCGACGCGCTGGCGTACTGGCGTCGCGACGACCCGGCGCGGCCGATCCGCGTCGCCTCCGAGTACGCCGCGCTCGCCGACCACTACGCCCGCGAGCGGCGGCTCGGCCGCTACCGCGTCATCCCCATCGCGGGCGCCTCGGAGGGCTTCGTGCCGGACGACGCGGAGATCCTCATCGAAGGCTCGGAGACGGGCGCCACCCTGCGCGCCAACCGGCTGCGTATGATCGACGTGCTCATGGAGTCCACCAACTGCGCAATCGGTGCGGCGGCTCGCCCGAGCGGGGCGCGGGGCGCCTTGCGCGACGAGCTCGTCGAGCGGCTCGCGCGCGGCGCCGCAACGGCGGAGGCGTAACAGTGCCGTCGCTCGGGTCGCACCTCTCGCTGGCGCGGCTGCTCGCGGGGCGCGTCGCGCGCGCCGAGATCGACGCCGATCGCGGCTCGTTCTACCTCGGCGCGACGGCGCCCGACATCCGCGTGCTGACGCGCGGCGACCGCGAGCACACGCACTTCTTCACGCTCGACGAGCTCGCGAACCAGGACTCGGTCGCGCGATTGTTCGCGACGCACCCGCGCCTGCGCGACGCGGCGGCGCTGGACACGCCCACGCGTGCGTTCATGGCCGGCTACCTGACGCACCTGCTGATGGACCAGATCTACATCGAGCGCATCTACCGGGAGTTCTTCGGCAGCGGCTCTGCGTTCGGCGACGATCCGCGCGGCAACGTGCTGGACCGCGTGCTCCAGTACGAGCTGGACCGCCGCCAGCGCGAAGCCGCGGACGCGATGGCCGAGATCCACGAGGCGCTGGCAAACTGCAACAGTGCCGCCGACGTGCGCTTCATCGAACAGGAGACCCTCGCGCGCTGGCGCGAGGTGGCGACCGACATCGCCGCGCAGCCCCCCGACTGGGAGCGCTTCAAGCGCCTCGCGAGCCGCCACCTGCATGCGGCCGGGCTCGACACGGACGAGGCGATCGAGCAGTTCTACCGCGACCTACCGGCGGTGCTGCAGGAGACGCTGGACCACGTCACCGAGGCGCGCGTCGAGGAGTTCATGGCGGCGGCCGTCGACCAGGCCACCGCGCGGCTGCGCGAGTACCTGGCGTGAGCGGCGGGTTGCGCATCGTGCACGGCGCCGCCGAGGCGCGCGCGACCGTGCTGCGCCGCGATGCGGCGCTCGACCCGCCGCTGCCGCCCGCCGTGCAGGCGACCATCCTCGCCACGTTCGGCGCGCCGCTCACCGCCGCCGAGGTCGTCGCGCGCATCATCGCGGACGTGCGCCGCGAGGGCGACGCCGCGGTGCGGCGCTACTCGCAGCGCTTCGACGGCTCCGCCGACGCGCCCATGGAGGTGACCACCGAGGAGCGCGCGGCCGCGCATGCCCTCGTCCCCGAGGAGCTTGTCGAGGCGATCGCCTTCGCCATCGACCGCGTGCGCACGTTCCACGAGTACCAGCGCGAGCACGGCCCGCGCGGGTTTGCGGAGCACGGGCTGGGCATGATCGTGCGGCCGATCGCGCGCGCGGGCGTGTACATGACGGGCAGCGTCGCGGTGCTGCCGTCGTCGATTGTGCACGTGGCGGTCCCCGCCACCGTCGCGGGCGTCCCGGAGATCATCGGCGTCACGGCAGCGCGCAGCGACGGCTCGGTGCACCCGCTGAAACTCGTCGCCGCAGAGCGCGCCGGCGTGCATCGCATCTTCCGCGCATCGGGCGCACAGGCGATGGCGGCACTCGCGTTCGGCACGGAATCCATCCCGCGCGTCGACAAGCTGTTCGGCCCCGGCAACCTCTTCGTGACGCTCGCGAAGCAGCAGTTGTACGGGCAGGTGGGCATCGACGCGCTCTACGGCCCCACGGAGACGCTTGTGATCGCCGACGAGAGCGCGGACGCCGAGCTGTGCGCGGCGGACCTGCTCGCGCAGGCGGAGCACGACGAGCTCGCGCGGCCCGTGCTGCTGACCACGAGCGAGGCGTTCGCGCAGGCCGTCGCGCACGCCGTCGAGGTGCAGCTCGCGGACCTCGAGCGCGGCGCGATCGCGCGGGCGGCGATCGCGCGCGGCGGCGCCGCCGTCGTCGCGAGCCTGGACGAGGCCGTCACGCTCGCCAACGAGTTCGCGCCGGAGCATCTCTGCCTGCTCACGCGGGAGCCGGAGGCGCTCGTGTCGCGCATCACCAACGCAGGCGGCGTGTTCGTCGGTGAGACCTCACCCGAAGTGCTGGGCGACTACGTCGCCGGGCCGAGCCACGTGATGCCCACGGGCGGGTCCGCGCGCTACGCGTCGCCGCTCACGGTGTTCGACTTCCTGAAGGTGATTTCGACGGTGGCGCTGTCCGCCGCCGAGCTGCGCCACCTGGGCCCCGCCGCGGCCGCGCTCGCGCGCGCCGAGGGGCTGACCGCGCACGCGCGATCGATCGAGCTCCGCCTGGAGGGCCGCTGATGCGTTTCGACCACGACGCTTCGTTGCGGCCCGCGCTGCGCGCGCTGCGCGGCTACGAGCCGATCGCACCGCCCGAGGTCGTCGCGATGCGCTACGGCGTGCCCCCGGAGCGCATCGTCAAGCTCGACGGCAACGAGAACCCGTACGGCCCCTCGCCGCGTGCGCTTGCGGCACTGGCGGCGCCGTACGCGGCGCATCGCTACCCCGACCCGGACCAGCGCCGCCTGCGCGAGGCGCTCGCCGCGCGCCACGGCGTCCCGGCCGAGTGCATCGTCGCGGGCGCCGGCTCGGACGAGCTGATCGACCTGCTATTCCGCACGTACGTGCTCCCGCGCGACCGCGTGGTGATCGCGTCGCCGACGTTCGGCATGTACGCGTTCGATGCGGAGCTGCACGGCGCGGAAGTCGTCGACGTGCCGCTGCGCGATGACTGGACGCCTGACGGCGACGCGCTCGTCGCCGCGGCCGCGGCGGCGCGCGCCGTCTTCATCCCCTCGCCCAACAACCCCACCGGAGGTACGCTGCCGCCGGCGCTCGTCGGGCGGCTGCTGGACAGCGGCGCGCTGCTCGTCGTCGACGAGGCGTACATCGAGTTCGCGCACGCGCCGTCGCTCGCCGAGCGCGCGGCCGCGGGCGAGCCGCTCGTCGTGTTGCGCACGTTCTCGAAGTGGGCCGGGCTGGCCGGCCTCCGCGTGGGCTACGGCGTGCTGCCCGCGCCGATGGCGCGCGTGCTGATGCAGGTCAAGCAACCGTACGGCGTGAACGTCGCGGCGGAAATCGCGGCGCTCGCGTCGCTCGAGGACAGCGCGCTGCTGGACGAGCGCGCGTGCGTGCTCACGGGCGAGCGCGACCGCCTCGCGGCCCAGCTGGCGGCGCTCGGCTGGCTGCAGCCGGCGCCGTCGGAGGCGAACTTCCTGCTCGTGCGGCTGGACCGAGGTGACGCGTTGAGCGTACGCGAGGCGCTGCGGCGTCACGGGGTGTTCGTGCGCGCGTTCGACCACCCGCGCCTGCGCCGGCACGTCCGCATCTCGGTCGGCACCACAGCGGATTCGGCACGGCTGCTCGATGCGCTCACGGCGATCGCCGGCGAGCTGGCGACGGAAGGCGAGGCGCGCTCGTGAACATGGGCCCCGGGCGACGCGCGGTGA
>CAMDBZ010000169.1 GCA_945889565.1 Thermoflexus hugenholtzii JAD2
GTTCCTCGGGCTGGGGATGACGCTGGCCGGAGCCGCTTCGCAGACGTTCCTGGGTCGCAAAGTGCCGCTGAGCATCCAGGGCCGCACGAGCGCGCTGCTGGGCACGATGAAGGACGGGCTGGCAATCCCCGCGTTGCTCGCGATCGGCGCGGTGGCGGGCATGGTGGGGGTGCGGGCGGTGCTCACGGCGGCGCCGCTGGTGCTGCTGGTGCTCGCGTTCGGCATCGCGCGGCTGGCGGGGCGGCTGCGCGACGCGCCTGCGCCGCAGGGCTGGTAGCGACGCGCCTCGGCGGGGTGCGCGCCGTGGTCGCTACGGGTAGAGCGGGGGGCGGTCGAGCCCGGCGCGCGGGTCGAGGCCGAACATCAGGTTGATGTTCTGCATCGCGGTGCCGCTCTGGCCCTTGAGCAGGTTGTCGATGGACGAGATCACCACGGCGCGCGAGCCGTCGGGGGACAGCACGAGCGAGACGTCGCAGTAGTTCGAGCCGGTCGTGCCCTTGAGCGTCGGCATCTGTGGCAGCACGCGCACGAACGGCTGGCCGGCGTAGAACTCGCGGTAGCGTGCGAGCAGCGCGTCGCGGCTCGCGGTGCGCGCGAGCCGCACGTGCATGGTGCAGAGGATGCCGCGCGTGGTGCCGAGCAGGTGCGGCACGAAGTGCACGCGCGCGGGGGCGCCGGCGAGTGCGCCCAGTGTCTGCTCGGTCTCGGTGACGTGCTGGTGGTTGAAGACGCGGTACGGGATCACGTTGTCGGACAGGTTCGGGAAGTGGTGCAGTGCGTTTGCCTTCTTGCCGGCGCCGGAGGAGCCGGTGAGCGCGTCGACGATCACCTCGCCGTCGGCGACGAGGCGGTCGGCGAAGAGCGGCGCAAGGCCGAGGATCATGCCGGCAGCGAAGCAGCCCGGGTTGCCGACGATCGCCGCCTGCGCGACGCGGTCTGCGAAGAGCTCCGGCACGCCGTAGGCGGCGCGGTCCAGCAGCGTGGCCGCGCCGTGCGTCGCGTCGGCGATCGAGGGGTGGGCGGTGGCGTACTCGGCGTATGCGGCGGGCGTGGGGAAGCGGAAGTCGCCGGAGTAGTCGAGGAAGCGCACACCGGCGTCGGCGAGCGCGGGGGCGTAGCCCATGGCCACGCGGTCTGGCGTGGCGAAGATCACCACGTCGCAGTCCGAGCCGATGCTGGCGGCATCCGGGGCTTGCACGGTGAGCGCGCAGCGGCCGACGAGGTGGGGGTACACCTCGTCGATGCGGCGGCCGGCGTCGTCGCGAGCGACGAGCGCGCTGACCTCGAACTGGGGGTGCTGGAGCAGCAGCTCCAGCATACCGAGACCGCCGTAGCCGGTGGCGCCGACGAGCTGGGCTCGGTACATGGGACGCCTCGTTTCGTGAGGTCAGCGTGGGGTTCGCGCGTCTGGAGGCCACAGGATAGGGCGCGGTGGGTGCGTCGTGCTACGCCCGCTCGACGGTGGCGGTGAGGCCGAAGGAGGCGAGGCGGTCGCGGTAGAGCTCGGCGCGCTCGAGGGGGCAGCGGATGACCTCGGCGCGGCCCTGGAGGTGGGCGGCGAGCATGATCGCGGTCGCGCGCTCGGTGTCGAGCTCGGGGACGCTCGCGAGCAGCGCGCGCACGACGTGGTCCATCGAGTTGACGTCATCGTCGTGCAGCAGCACGACGTAGGGCGGCAGGGTCTGCGCGAGCGAGCGCGTGCTGGCGTCGGTCGTGGTGGCGGGCGGCGCGGTCGTGGCGCGTGGGCCGTGCGTGCGGGTGGCGGGCATGGCGGGCATGGCGGGATCGTAGCGCGTGACGGTGTTCGGGCGCGCCTGTACGGTGGCAGCATGCAGCGTCCATCGGCGAACGGGGCGAACCAGCGGCCGCTGGGTCGGCTGTTGCTGCCTGCGCAGGAGTTCATCGCGACGGAGGCGGCGGGCGGCGTCGCGCTGCTGGCGGGGGCGCTGGTGGCGCTCGCGTGGGCGAACTCGCCGTGGTCTGCGCGCTACGTCGAGCTGTTCGACGCCACGGTGCTCGTCGATGTCGGCTTCTACCGCGTCGAGGAGTCGCTGCGGCACTGGATCAACGACGCGGCGATGGCGTGGTTCTTCCTGCTGGTGGGGCTGGAGATCAAGCGCGAGCTGGTGCTGGGCGAGCTGCGCACGCTGCGGCGTGTGGCGTTGCCGGCGGCTGCCGCGGCGGGCGGGATGGTGGCGCCCGCGCTGATCTTCCTGCTGATCGCGCCGGACGCGGCGCGGCACGGCTGGGGCGTGCCGATCGCCACAGACATTGCGTTCGCGGTCGGCGTGGCGGCGCTGGCGGGGCCGCGCGTGAGCGACGGGCTGAAGGTGTTGCTGCTCGCGATCGCGATCTTCGATGACATCGCGGCGGTGGCGGTGATCGCGCTGTTCTACAGCGGGGCGATCGACGCCGGTCCGGTCGTCGTCACGGTGGCGCTGCTGTCCGGCGTGTGGCTGCTGGCGCGGCTGCGCGTGCGCTCGCTCGCGGTGTACGTGGCGGTGGGCGCGCTCGCGTGGGCGGCGGCGCTGAAGTCCGGCGTGCATCCGACGATCGTCGGCGTCGCGCTGGGGCTGATCACGCCCGTCCGCGCGCACGTCACGGCGCACGAGTTCGCGGCGGAGGCGGGCGCGATGCTCGACGAGCTGCGCCACCCCGAGGCCGGCGAGGCGCCCGCGCCGGGCGCGCTGGACCCGGAGGCGCTGCTGCGGCTGCGGCGGCTTTCGGGGCGCGCGCTGGCGCCGCTCGACCAGCTGGAGCACGGGCTGCACCGCTGGGTGGCGTTCGGCGTGGTGCCGCTGTTCGCGCTTGCGAACGCGGGCATCGACGTGCGCGGGGGCGCGCTCGAGGACGCGCTGACGTCGGGGGTGGCATGGGCGGTGGCGCTGGGGTTGCTGGTGGGCAAGCCGCTGGGCATCGTGGCCGCTGCGTGGCTCGCGGTGCGCGTGGGTGCGGAGTTGCCGCGCGGCGTGCGCTGGCGCGGCGTTGCGGGCGTGGGGATGCTCGCCGGGATGGGCTTCACGGTCGCGCTGTTCGTGGCGGAGCTGGCGTTCGACGACGGCGGGCAGCTCGCGGCGGCGAAGCTCGGTATCTTCGGCGCGTCACTCGCGAGCGGGCTCGCCGGGTACGCGCTGCTGCGCGCGCACGGCGCCGCGCACGAGGTGAGTGACGCGCGCTAGCGGGCGCGTGCGGCGCGCCACTCCGTGAACAGCAGACGGCCGCTCACGTAGAGGAGCAGCGCGCCGAAGAGGCGCGTGAGCAGTGCTTCGTCGATGACGCCGGCGAGCGCGCCGCCGCCGGCCGCGGCGAGCAGCGCGAGCGGTGTGACCCAGCGCACGGCGGGGGTATCGACGTAGCCGGCGCGGGCGGTGGTGAGGGTCGCGCTGATCGCGGTGGGGACGATGGCGATCAGCGACAGGCCTTGCGCGGAGCGCTGCGTGACGCCGAGCAGCAGCACGAGCGCGGGCACGTAGAGTGTGCCGCCGCCGAGGCCGAGCAGCCCGCCCGCGATACCGCCTGCGACGCCGATCAGCAGCGCGCCGATGAGTTCTGGCACGCGCGTTTAGCCGAGCACGAGCAGGCGCAGGCCGACGACGAGCACGAACGCCCCGAAGAGCATGCGCAACCGGCGGTCGGACGTGCGCTGCATGAGCTGCGCGCCGAGCTGCGCGCCGGCGGCGCCGCCGGCGGCGAGCGCGGCGGCGAGCGCCCAGTCGATCTCGTCGCGCGCGATGTAGGGGACGACGGCGACGGCTGCCACGGAGATCACGATGGCGAGCGACGTCGCGTGCGCGCGGCGCTGCGAGAGCCCGAGCAGCGAGGTGAGCAGCGGGATCATCGTGATGCCGCCGCCGACGCCGGTGAGGCCGGAGGTGAACCCGCCGACGAGGCCCGTGAACATCGCGCGTCTGCGCTGCATCGTCCCGCCCTTCGTTGCGTTGCATTCCGGCGCGGCTCCGGACCGCGCCGGCTGAGCGAGTCGGCGGCGCGGCTCCGGACCGCGCCGGTGGATCGGAGTCTCCGCCGCGCGTGCACGTGGCGGCAAGC
>CAMDBZ010000170.1 GCA_945889565.1 Thermoflexus hugenholtzii JAD2
ACTCGTGATCACGGCGGCAACGCTTGGGCTCCGCCGCACGGAGCTGATCGCGCTGCGCTGGGAGGACGTCGACCTTGACCGCGCGGTGCTTACTGTGCGGAGGACTGGCGCGCATCGGGCGGGAGTACGTCGAGGGGCCGCCGAAGTCCGCGCGGTCGCGCCGTACCGCTTCCCTCGCGCCGGCACTCCTCTCGCTGCTCCGCGGGCAGCGCGCCGCTGTGGCGGGCGAGCGCTTGCGGCTCGGTGCCGCTGGGCAGGACCAGGATCGGGTGTTCCCCGGCGAGCTGGGTGGGCCGGTCAGCGCGTATACCATTGCGCTCGCGCGCGGCCGCGCACTGCGGCGCGCCGCGGGCTCCCGCATATCCGTGTGCACGACCTTCGCCACTCCGCCGCAAGTGCCTTGCTCGCGGCGGGGGGCTCCCCGCGGGACGCCCAAGAACTGCTCGGGCACGCCTCCTACGCGCTCACGGCCGACACCTACGCGCACGTCTTGGAGGAACAGCGCCGGGTGACGGCAGACCGCATCGAACAGGCTCTTGGCGACGCGATCCGCGCGCTGTAAGGGCACTGTAAGGGCATGTATCAGTGCGAAGGGCATGTATCAGTGCGCGGAGTCGCGAAATCCCATGCAAACACTCGGGATGGTGGTCGGGGTGCGCAGATTCGAACTGCGGGCCTCTGCGTCCCAAACGCAGCGCTCTGCCAGGCTGAGCTACACCCCGGGGCCGCGGTCGACGCTAGGGCGACGGCGCGTGCACGTCAACGCCTCGGCGTGCGGAGGCGCTCCGGAGCGGGGCAAGGGCTCGGCGTAGGCGTAGCCGCAGGCGGCGCAGCTCCACTGCAGCAGCGCGCTGTCGGGCGCGCCCGCGCGCGCGTGCTCGTGGCTGGCGGTGAGCGGCGCGCGGCAGCGCGGACAGATCAGGCTCGCGCGGCTCGCGCGTGCGCTATCGAGCGCGGTCCAGCGCGCGAGCGACACGACGACGGCGAGCGCGGTGAGCAGGCCGACGCCCGCCGCGGCGTCCGGCGCGCCGAGGCGATGCATGATGCGCGTGGCTGCGAGGAACCACGCGCCGCCGGCGAGCAGCGCAAGTGGCAGCCACGCGAGCGTGCGCAGATCGAGTGGGGTGCGCATCAGTCGCGCCGGCGCGCCGCGCCGACGAGCTCGCGGAGCTCGCGCACGCCTTCGCGCTCGCACCACTCGGTGAGCTCGCGCAGCACGGTCCACGGTGCGGCGGGATCGCGAAAGGTGGCGGTGCCGACCTGCACGGCGGAGGCGCCGGCGAGCAGGAACTCGACGGCGTCGCGGCCGCTGCTCACGCCGCCGGCGGCGAGGATTGGCAGGTCCGTGGCCGAGGCGGCGAGGTACACGGCGCGCAGCGCGATCGGCTTGATGGCGGGGCCCGAGAGCCCGCCGAAGACGGTGGCAAGCACCGGGCGGCGCGTGGCGATGTCGATGGCGAGCGCGGGGACCGTGTTCATCACGGTGATCGCGTCGGCGCCGGCGTCCGCGATGGCGGCGACGATCGGGCGGATGTCGGTCACGGCGGGCGTCAGCTTCACGGCCAGCGGCAGGTCGCTGTGGCGGCGCACCTCGCGGACCACCTGCGCGGCGAGCGCGGGGTCCTGGCCGAACTCCATGCCGCCGGCCTCGACGTTGGGGCAGGAGACGTTGACCTCGAGGCCGGCGACGCCGTCGATGTCGTCGAGGCGGGCGGCGAGGCGACCGTATTCGGCGACGGTCTCGCCCATGATGTTCACGAGCACTGGCACGCTCCAGCGCGCCCAGACCGGGGCCACCTCCGCGATGAGCGCGGACACGCCGACGTTCTGGAAGCCGATCGAGTTGATCAGTCCACTCGCGGTCTCGACGGTGCGGGGCGTGGGGTTGCCGCGGCGCGGGCGCAGCGTGGTGCCCTTGGAGACGATGGCGCCGAGCGCGTCGAGCTCGAAGCGGCGCGCGAACTCGAGGCCGTTGGAGAAGGTGCCAGACGCGACCATGACCGGGTTGCGCAATCGCAGCTCGCGCTTGCGGCCGGCCGCGATCGTGAGGCCGAGGTCAGGCGGGGGGTGGGGTGCCGGCACGCGCGAACCTCCGGCTTCGATCATACGGGTCGAAGGCGCGGATGCGCGCCGCTGAGTAGCAGAACGGCGCCCGCGTGGGCGCCGCCGAGTAGCAGAACGGCGCCCGTGTGGGCGCCGTTCTGGGACGGGCGTGGCGGCGCCCGCTATTCGTCGGGGGAGACCTCGTCGGAGAGCAGGATCTCGGAGGGCTTGGAGACGCGCACGCCGGAGCGCAGCGAGTTGCGCAGCGTGTTCGTCTGCTCCCACATCACGCTCTCGGTGGAGTTCGCGAAGTTGCGCGTGGCGTTGCAGCGCTTGCAGTGGCCCGTGCTCTCGCGGCCGCTGGGCGCGTCGATCACCCAGTGGTGGACACAGGTGCCGGCGACTGCGGTCCGCTCTGGTGCCTGGCTTGACATATTGATCCTCCTACGGCTCCGGGCGCTCCCCGAGTGGGGAACCGGATACCTTCCCGTACCATTCGTTCTGGTGGGGCCAGATAAATCTAAGGGCCTCGCGCATTACCGGTCAAGCTTTTTTTCATTAAATAGGTGTAAAGCTCGCCACGTGTCCCGCGCCTGGGCGGGCCACGAACGCATCGGTCGAGGCGTGTGGGCGCCCGTTCGTAACGGTGCACCCGCGTATACTGGGTAGGCAGCCGATGTGGGTCCGACCTGCGTCGGCGACCCGTAGTGCGCGCGATTCACGCCGCGCGCCACGGGCCATCGCACAGCAGACGCTGCCCCGTGAGCCACACGGTGACCCACAGAAGGAGGGCGGAATGCCCGATCGGCAGGCCGTGCTCAGCGCGCTCGGCGCGGTCCAGGACCCCGAGCTGCATCGCGACATCGTGTCTCTGGGGATGGTGCGCGAGCTGGCCGTCGAGGGCGGCCGGGTCAGCTTCGAGCTCGTACTCACGACGCCGGCGTGCCCGCTGCGCGAGACGATCGACCGCGACGTGCGGGCGGCGCTGGCCGGGGTGCCCGGCATCGACGAGATCGAGCTGCGCTGGGGCGCGGAGGTGCGCGGCGCCGCGGCGCGCGAGGGCGGGCCGAAGCCGGTCGCCGGGGTGAAGAACGTGATCGCCGTCGCGTCGAACAAGGGCGGCGTGGGCAAGTCCACGGTAGCGACGAACCTCGCGGTGGCGCTCGCGCAGCTCGGGGCGAGCGTCGGCATCGTCGACGCGGACATCACGGGGCCGAACCTCCCGACCATGCTCGGCATCGAGCAGGGCGCGCTCGCCGAGGGCCGCGAAGGCCTGCGCGCGATCGAGGCGCACGGCGTGCGGGCGGTGTCCATCGGCTTTGTGCTCCCCAAGGGCACGCCCGTGGTGTGGCGCGGCCCGATGATCGGTTCCGGCGTCCGGCAGCTGCTCCACGACGTGGACTGGGGCGAGCTGGACTACCTGATCGTGGACCTGCCGCCCGGGACCTCCGATGCCTCGATGTCCATGGCGCAGGACGCGCTGATCGCCGGCGTGGTGATCGTCTCGACGCCGCAGCGTGTGGCGATCGAGGATGCGACGAAGGCGGTGGGGATGTTCGACCGCATGGGCGTGCCGATCTTCGGGATCGTGGAGAACATGAGCTCCGAGATCTTCGGGCGGGGCGGCGCGCGGGCGGCGGCGGAGGAGCTGGGCATCGAGTTCCTGGGCGAGCTCGAGCTGAACGCGGCGATTCGCGAAGGTGCAGACAACGGGGTGCCGGTGGTGGTGGGTGCGCCGGACTCGGCGGCCGCGCACGCGTTCATCCGGCTGGCGGAGCAGGTGGCGGCGCGCTGTTCGGTGCTGCGGTACGCGAGCGACATGGGAGCGGTGGCGTAGTGGACGCGATGGAACGGTCCGAGCCGGGGGACGCGCAGGGAGCGACGGGCGAGGGCGCGCGCAGGCGCCGCGGCACGCGCGGCGGGCGCGGGCGCGGC
>CAMDBZ010000171.1 GCA_945889565.1 Thermoflexus hugenholtzii JAD2
CGCACCGTCGCCGCCAACGTCGCGCTGCCGCTGCAGCTTGCCGGCGACGGCCGGCGCGCGGCAGCGCGCGTCGGCGAGCTGCTCGCGCGCGTCGGCATGAGCAGCTTCGCGCGCGCGTACCCGCACGAGCTGTCGGGCGGCATGCTGCAACGCGTCGCACTGGCGCGCGCGCTCGCGCACCGCCCGCGCCTGCTGCTCATGGACGAGCCGTTCGGCGCGCTCGACGAGCTCGCGCGCGAGGAGCTGCGCCGCGAACTGCTGCGCATCTGGGAGCGCGAACGCGTCTCCGTGCTGTTCGTCACGCACGCCGTGCGCGAAGCGGTGCTGCTCTCCGACCGCGTCGTCGTGCTGAGCGCGCGCCCCGGCCGCGTGGTCGCCGACATCGCCATCGACCTGCCGCGCCCGCGCGACGACGCGCTCGAGGCGACGCCCGCCTTCGCACAGCTCGTCGCCACCACACGCGCCGCGCTCGCGGGTGCTCCCGCCGCCACGCAGGCCGGCCCGTGACCAGCGAGCCGCTCGAGCTCGGGGACGTGCTCGACGGCCGCGCGCCGCGCGCACGGCGCGGCGTCGCGCACGCGACCCTGTCCGCGCCCGCTGTCCGCGCCGGCCGCCGCCGCAGCGGCGCCGCCGACGTGCTGGAGGGCACATGGTGGGCCGTCTCCGCCGGGGCCGCGCGCCGCAGCGGCGCACGACGCGCGCTTGCCACCGCCGTCCCTCCGCTCGTCGCCGCGCTGCTCGCGCTGCTCGTGTGGGAGGCGTGGGTACGCTGGCGTGACATCGCCGCGTACCTCGTGCCCGCGCCGTCGGCCGTGCTCGCGACGCTCGCCGACGACCCTGGCCGCTTCGCCTTTGCCGCGCGCACCACGCTCGTCGAGGCGCTCGCCGGGCTCGCCGTCGGCGCGGGCACAGCCTTTGCGCTCGCGGCGCTGATGGCGCACTCGCGCCCGCTGGAGCGCGCTCTCTACCCGCTTGCGCTGCTGGTCAAGGTGACGCCCGTGATCGCCGTCGCGCCGCTGTTCGTGATCTGGTTCGGCTTCGGCATCTGGCCGAAAGTGCTGATCGCGGCGCTGATCACGTTCTTCCCGATGCTCGTGAACGCCGTCACCGGCCTGCGCGACGTCGATCCCGCCGCGCACGAGTTCCTGCGAGCGATGCGGGCGTCGCGGCTGCAGGTGTTCTGGCGGCTCCGCCTGCCCGCGTCGCTGCCGTACCTGTTCGCGGCGCTGCGCATCTCCGTGCCGCTCTCGCTCATCGGCGCGGTCGTCGCGGAATGGATGTCCGGCGACACGGGCATCGGCCAGGTGCTGCTGATCGCGAACGGGGACTTCGATACCGCCGCGCTGTTCGCGGCCGTGTTCACGCTCGCGCTCATTGCTGTTGCGCTCACTGGCGCGCTCGCGCTCGCCGAACATCGCCTACTCTTCTGGCACGACACCACCCGCGACCGTCGCTAGACAGCAACAGGAGGCCTCGATGCGCCGAGCGCCCGCGTTCGCGCTACTCGCACTGCTCTGCGCGCTGCTCGCCGTCGCGTGCGCCGGCGACGACACCGCGGCGCCTGCATCGCCGGCGTCCGGCGCTGCAGCCCAATCCGCGACGCCTACCATGCCCCCGCGCAAGCTCACGTTCATGGCCGGCTTCCGCCCGCAGGCGAACCTCCCGTTCGTCGCCGCGTACGTCGCGGAGGCGAAGGGCTACTTCGACGCGGAGGGCCTCGACGTCACGATTCGCCACTCCTCCGGCGACGAGCACCTGAAGCTGCTGCTCGCGAAGGAGGTCGACGTGACCACCGCGACCGGTGCGCAGGCGTTGCGCCGCCACGCCGAGGGCCTGCCTGTGCAGGCGATCGCGCTGTTCGGCCAGCGCGGCGACCAGGGCTTCGTCGCGCGCGCCGACGCCGGCATCGAGTCGCCCGCGGATTTCCGCGGCCGCACCGTCGGCT
Source organism: Thermoflexus hugenholtzii JAD2 (assembly GCA_945889565.1). Lineage (GTDB taxonomy): Bacteria > Chloroflexota > Dehalococcoidia > UBA2979 > UBA2979 > SHYP01. The sequence goes on from CAMDBZ010000171.1 coordinate 1,946, forward strand.
TCAAGTCGGGCATCGTGCCCGCTGAGCTGAAGGCGTTGCTCGCGACCGTCGGGCTAACCGAGAAAGACGTCAAGCTGCAGGCCGTCGGCTTCGACCCGCGCGTGTTCATCGAACGCGGCGTCGACGTGTACCCTGTCTTCCTGAGCAACGAGCCGTTCGCGATCCGCAAGACCGGCCTCGCGATCCGCGTGTTCGACCCCGCCGATTACGGCGTCGCGACGCTCGGCCTGACGTACATCGTCCACGACGAGACGCTGGCGAAGGACCGCGAGTTGCTGCGCCGCTTCCTGCGCGCGACGCTGCGCGGGGTCGCGTACGCTGCCGCCAACGTCGACGAGGCGGTCACAATCACGCTGAAGTACGCCGATGGCGCGGACCCCGACCAGCAGCGCTTCCTGCTGCAGACCGACCTCGCCGCTGCGCGCCGCGCGAACGGCATCGGCCGCGCCGACGCCGCGCAATGGACCGCGCTCGACGAGCTGCTCGTGCGCTCCGGTGTGCTGGAGCGCCCCGCCGGCGGCGCCGCGGCGTTCGACGGCGCGATCGTCGATTCGCTGTACGACGCGAGCGGGCGGCTGCTGCCCTGACGTTGGCGCTAACGCAGCTCGACGCGCCCCTTCGCGGCCGGCTGATCGTCGAAGTAGAGCTCGACATCCCACGCGCCCGTGCCGATCGGCTCGCCGTCCGTCGCGAAGCCGACCCACCATGAGCCGCGATCGCCGCCGTGCCACGGCACCACCGGCGACTGGTACATCACGCGCCCGTCGCGGGACACCACCCAGCGCAGCGTGAGCACCGCGTTCGCCTGGCGATACGCGAACACCGCGAGCAGCTGCGCGGCGTTCGCGCTCGCGCGGTCGCCCGGCTGCTGGTCCGCCGTGAGCGTCGCGGCGAACTGTGGCGCATCCATCTGCGGCTTGCGCGCAAGCTCCGCAGCAGTCACCCCCACGAACGCCGTCGCCGACGTGCGCACGCGCCCCGCGACCCACACCTCGAGCGTCCACGCCCCCGGCGGAATCCCGCGCGCGTTGAGCGAGGCCATACGGTCCGACACTACCGCGAACCCGCCGCCCGTCCACGTGTACGACGACGAGAGCCCATCCTGGAGCACGCCGTTCAGGTACCACAGCTCCTGCACCGTCGACCCGGGTGGTACCCCCTGCGCGGCGAATTCGTAGTGCACCTCCGCTGCGTCCGGCTTGAAGGTTCTCGTGTAATCGAAGAGATCGCGTGTGCCCTGCCCGTCGATCGCGTGCTCGGCGAACGCTGGCCGGCTCACCACGATCCCGTCCCGCGGCGGCGCAATTCCCGCGTTCGGCGCGGGTTGCGATGTTTGCGTCGGGCCGTGCTGCAACGGCGCGCGGTAGCGTAGGTTCGGCCCGCCGTCGCGCGCGCGCGCGAGCAGATCGAGCGCGAGCGTGAGCGGCCGTCCGGTCGCGATCGGCGCCGCGGGGTCGAACGCGATCTGGCTCGCCACGCCGACCAGCGCGCCCGACTGATCGAACAGCGGCGCGCCTGCGTACGTCCCCGGCAGGCGCGCGTCCAGGCTCAGCCACGCGCGCGCCTCGCCCGCGCCGTCGCCGCGGAAGCCCGCGACCGCCGCGTTCGTGAGCTGCACCGGCTGCGCACGCTCTGCGGACGGCTGCGCGAGCACGCGCACGCGGTCGCCGCGGCGCAGCGTGGCCGCGTCCGCGAGCACCGCCTCGTCGAGCTCGAACGGCGGGTTCTCGCCGTCGACGCGCGGGCCCGTAACGCGTACCACCGCTAGATCGTGCAGCGGGCTCGCCGCGACGATCGCCGCTGCGAACTCGGGCGGCGCGCCCGCGTGCGCGGCGGCGCCCACCGCCAGCGTCTGGTACGCGCGCGTGCCGTCGTCGCGGTACGGCTGCACGAGCGCGTAGCTCGTGAGCACGAGCCGCTGCGCGCGGTCGATCACCACCCCCGAGCCAGCGCGCACGACGCTCGCCGGCGCGCCGTTCGCGCCGGCGGCCAGCGCCTGCACCACCACGATGCTGCGCGCG
>CAMDBZ010000172.1 GCA_945889565.1 Thermoflexus hugenholtzii JAD2
GGGGGGGGGGTGAGGGTCCCTGCCTGCCCGGGAGCGGGCGCCGGTGGTGAGGGTTCCGCAGCCTGCGCGCGCTACACCCGCTCCGCGATCGGCACCGGCACCTCGCGCAAGATCTCGTCGAGCACGTCGTCCGCGGTGCGCCCGCGCAACCGCGTCTGCGACGACAGCAACAGCCGGTGCGCGAGCACGGGCTGCGCGAGCCGCTTCACGTCGTCCGGCCGCACGTAGTCGCGACCGTCCATCGCCGCCACCGCGCGCGCCGCGCGGAACAGCGCCAGCGCCGCGCGCGGACTCGCCCCCAGGTCGAACGCCACGTGCTCACGCGTCGCGCGGCACAACCGCACGATGTACTCCGCGACCGCGTCCTCCACGTGCACGCGCGTCAGCACCTCGCCGAGCGTCACCAGCTCGTCCGCCGACACGACCGGCTGCAGCCGCTCGAGCGGCGACGCCGCCGCGAACCGCCGCAGGATCGACACCTCACCAGCCTCATCCGGGTAACCGAGCTTCAGCCGCAGCAAGAAGCGGTCGAGCTGCGCCTCCGGCAGCGGGAACGTGCCCTCCAGCTCGATCGGGTTCTGCGTCGCCAGCAGCAGGAACGGGTGCGGGAGCGGCCGCGGCTCGCCGTCGACAGTGATCTGCCGCTCCTCCATCGCCTCCAGCAGCGCCGATTGCGTGCGCGGCGTCGCGCGGTTCACCTCGTCCGCCAGCACCACGTTCGCCTCGATCGGCCCCGGCCGGAACTCGAACTCGCCCGTCCGCTGCGAATAGAAATGCACGCCCAGGATGTCGGACGGCATCAGGTCCGCCGTGCACTGGATGCGGTGGAAGCTCGCCCCGATCGACCGCGCGAACGCCCGCGCGAGCATCGTCTTGCCCGTGCCCGGCACGTCCTCCAGCAGCACGTGCCCGCCCGCGAGCAGCGCTGCCAGCACGAGCTCGATCGCCTCGTTCGCGCCGACGATCACCGACGTGACGTTGGCGCGAATCGCCGCCGCCGCGCGCCGGATCTCGCCGATCGCCTCCTCCTGCGGTCGAGCGTGCACCACCTCGGCCATTCGCGCGATCCTCCATCGACACAGCGTGCTGAACGGTCACGGGAGGATACCAGAGCGCCGAACCGCACCCTCGCGTCCACGCGGTACGCGCGCGCGGCCCGCGCGGATGCGTGCACCAACCCCCACGTGACACTCCCACGATGTTTCACGTGAACCATCCGTCCTTCCCGTCTCCGGCCCCCCTCGCCCTCAGGGAGAGGGGCCGGGGGTGAGGGCCCCCCAGCGCGTCGATGTTTCACGTGAAACAACAGTTCTACGACCCGCCTTCCCTCGCCCCGCCTCGCGGGGAGAGGGGCCGGGGTGAGGGCTCCGGCGCCGCGCCACCCGCCTGCTACGATCCGCCCGCACCACCGCCACATGAGGAGCCGCCCATGCGCGCCGAGATCGTCTCCATCGGCACCGAGATCATGCTCGGCGAGATCATCGATACGAACGCCGCGTTCCTCGCCGGCAAGCTACCGGAGCTCGGCATCGATCTGCTCTACGTCTCGCAGGTCGGCGACAACCCCGCGCGCCTGCACGAGGTGCTCGCGCGCGCGTGGCAGCGCTCCGAGCTCACCCTCTGCACCGGCGGGCTCGGCCCCACCGAGGACGACGTGACGCGCGAGGCCGTCGCCGCCGTGCTCCGCGAGCCGATGAGCGTCGACCCCGCGCAGGAGGCGCACCTGCGCGCGTGGTTCGCAGGCCGTGGCCGCCCGATGGTGGAGCGCAACCTCAAGCAGGCCACGCTCATCCCCTCCGCCCGCGCGCTCCCCAACCCCCGCGGCACCGCCCCCGGCTGGTGGGTCGAGCGCGACGGCCGCGTGATCGTGCTGATGCCCGGCCCGCCCGCCGAGATGACGCACATGTGGGACGCCGAGGTCGACCCCGAGCTCGCGCGCCGCGCCACCAGCGTGCTCGTCTCGCGCACGCTCAAGACGAACGGCCTCGGCGAAGGCAACGTGGACGAGCGCCTCTCCCCCCTGCTCGCGGGCACGAACCCCTCGATCGGCGTCTACGCGCGCCGCGACGGCGTGCACGTGCGCATCGCCGCCAAAGCGCCCACGCGCGAGGAGGCGTGGCGCCTCATCGCCCCCGTCGAGCAGCAGGCGCGCGCACTGCTCGCTCCCGCGATCTGGGGCGAGGACGACGACACGCTGCCCGCCGGCGTCGGCCGCCTGCTGCGCGACCGCGGCCTCACGCTCGCGCTGATGGAGTCCGCCACCGGCGGCGCGATCGCCGACGCCATCACGAGCGTGCCCGGCGCGTCCGACTACTTCATCGGCAGCCTCGTCACATACGCGACCCAGGCGAAGATCGACCTCGGCGTACCCGCCGACACCGTCTACGCGCACGGCGTCATCTCGCCCCAGACCGCCGAGGCGATGGCGCGCGCCGCCCGCGAGCGCCTCGGCGCCGACATCGGCATCTCGGTCACCGGCATCGCCGGCACCACCGACGTCGAGGGCCAGCCCCCCGGCACCATGCACCTCGCCCTCGCCGACGCCACGAGCGTGCGCACCCACAGCTACTCGTACTACCAGGGCCGCGACGCCGCCAAGCGCCGCGCCGTCACCGAAGCGCTGTCGCTGCTGCGGACGTATCTGGTGGGAGGGGATTAGGGATGGGCGACCTTCCTCAGGCAGCGCTCACGGTCGCGGTAGGAGTCGCCGTGTTCGTCGCCGGGCAACTGTTGCTCAAGTTGATCATCGAACCGATCCAAGATTTTCGGCGTGTGCGTGGGCGAATCGCCCACGCATTCGCCTACTACGCCGATCGGATCGCCAGCGCTGATTCTAACGAAATGACGCCCGAGCAGCGTCGCGAAGCCGCGGACGCGTTCCGCGTACTCGCGAGCGACCTCGCCGCCGCGGAGACGATGATTCCGGTGCGCCGGCTGGCTGAGGAGTTCGGGCTGCTCGGGCCACTCAACGCGGACGTGAACGTCCGAGCTGAGCTCATCGGAGTCTCCAACTTCGTGCGCGTTGGAGACGCCGATAGAGCAACCGCGTCCGCCGAGAAGGTGGAGCACGCACTTCGCCTCCCGCGCGTGTTCGGACGAAAGCACCCAGCGCCGACGGACACGTGACGGCCTCACGAGGCGGGGCGCGCTAACCCGCCGCCTGGTAGATCACCGGACGGTAGCGCGGCTCCGGGATCGGGTCGCCGTGCTCGCGGGCGACCTCGAGCCAGAGCGCTTTCGCGATCTGCAGCTCGGCTAGCGCCTCCTCGGGCGTGTCGCCGAATGCTGAGCAACCGCGGAGGTCGGGCACGTCGGCGACGTAGCACTCGTCCTCCTCCGAGTAGAAGATGCTGATGAAGTAGTCCTTCACGGCTCATGCTCCAGGCGCAGATGATACTGCTCGCTGCGACGCAGCAGCTCCCGCAGTTGGTAGGGCTTCGCCTGGCCGCGCACGGGTTGCACATTCATGGGGATAGGCACCTCCGGGTGCCGGTACATGTGGTGGCTGCCACGCACGCGTTCGAGGCGATAGCCCAGCGCCTCCGCGAGGCGTTGCATATCGCGGAACGCAACGTTGTCGAATTCGCGCCGACCAAGCCGCGCAATCAGTTCCGCCGGGTCCATCGAGACTGAGGGTACACCGTTGACGGCCGTGATCCCCCTCCCGCTCGCCGGCAACACCGTGTACGCGCTGCCGCTCGCCGAGGGCGGGGTGCTGCTCGTCGACGCGGGGCCGGATGTCGAGGGGGCGTGGCACGAGGCGGTCGCGCTGCTCGCGGCGCGGGGGTGGGCGCCGCGCGACGTGCGTGTCGTCATCGTCACGCACTACCACCTCGATCACTCCGGGCTCGCGGCGCGCTGGGCGGCGGGCGGCGCGCGCGTGCTCGCGGGCGCACTCGATGTGCCGGCGCTCGCCGGCGGGCGCGC
>CAMDBZ010000173.1 GCA_945889565.1 Thermoflexus hugenholtzii JAD2
GCCCGCGGCGCACGAGCGGCTGCAGCGCCGCCTCGAAGCCGCGCGCGCCGACGGCGGCGCGCAGGTCGTCGACGGCGCGCGGCGTGTCGTCGAGCAGCGCGAGCAGCTGCGCCTGCCGCTCGGACAGCGCCTCGGGCGCGGGCGCGGGGCCGCGCACGATGGCGGTGCGCGGCGCCTCGCCGGCGCCGGGCGGCAGGAACAACGCCGCCGACTCCCACGCGGGCGCGAGGTAGTAGTCCGCGACCCAGCGCGCGAGCGCGAGCCGCCTCGCGTCAAGCCGCGGCACGTCGTCGAGTGCGGGTTCGAGCTCGCGGATGTCGCCGGGGAAGCCCGGCAGGTCCGTCGGCCCCTCGACGACGACGCCCTGCAGCGTGCGCGCCCCCCACGGCACGTGCACGACCTCGCCCGCCACGACCTCGCGCCCCGCGGGCACGCGGTAGCTGAACGTCATCGCGGTCGGCCGCCCGGAGTTGACGGCGACGCGCACGAACTTCTGGCGCGGCGGTGCGGCGGCGGTCATGGGTCAAGCATACGTGCCGCGCGCCAAGCCTCGACGGTCCCGCTCAGCGCTCCAGCAACAGCGCCCGCTGCGCACGCGTGAGCTTCGCGACGACGAGCGCGTACGACTGGTCGACGAGCTCAAGGAGCTCAGCGTCCGGAATCGTGCCGTCGAGCGCGACGGTGTTCCAGTGGCGGTGGTCCTGGTGGTAGCCGGGGGTCACCGCGGCGTAGGTCGCTCGCAGTGCCTCGGCGTCGCCGGGGTCGCACTTGAGGTTCACGCGCGGCGGGCCATCGAGCGCGACGAGTGCGAACATCTTGTCGAGCACGCGCGCGACCAGCGTGTCGGCGCCGAACGGGAAGTCATGCGTGGCGCCCGGCTTCGCGAGCGCGTAGCTCGTGAGCGTATCGAGGTCCACGGGAGCCGAAGCGCGGGCTAGCCGCCGGTAGTGCGGCGGGCTTCCTTCACACGAGCGGCGCGGCCGGTGAGGCCGCGCAGGTAGTACAGCTTCGCGCGGCGGACGCGGCCGCGGCGCGTGACTTCGACCTTGTCGATGCGGGAGCCGTTGAAGGGGAAGGTGCGCTCGACGCCGACACCGTTCGAGGCGATGCGGCGCACGGTGAACGTGCCGGCAACGCCGTTGCGAATGCGGATGACCACGCCCTCGAACGCCTGGATGCGCTCGCGCTCGCCCTCGACCACGCGCACGTGCACGCGGATCGAATCGCCGGCCGCGAACTCGGGGATCGTCGGGTTGCGCGGCGCAGCCAGGGTGCGCAGGTCGATGGGTGCGGGCATGGCAGTCCTCGGTCGGTCGGGTCGGTCCTCGTGGGGTGGAGGCGTCAGTCTAGCGGCTCGTCCGGCGCTGCGTCGAGCCACGCGCGCTCCGCGGGGGTGAGGTCGGCGGCGGCCAGCAGGTCCGGGCGGCGGGCGCGGGTGCGCAGCAGTCGCTGGCGCTGGCGCCAGCGCGCCACCTCGGCGTGGTGGCCGGAGAGCAGCACATCCGGGGCGCGCCAACCGCGGAACTCGGCGGGGCGGGTGTACTGCGGGTACTCGAGCAGCCCGCCCTCGAACGACTCCTCCGCCAGCGACTCGGCGCCGCCCAGCACGCCCGGCAGCCGCCGCGCCACGGCGTCGATGAGCAGCAGCGCCGGCAGCTCGCCGCCCGACAGCACGACATCCGCGACGCTGACCTCGACATCCGCGAGGTGGCGGCGCACGCGCTCGTCGACGCCCTCGTAGCGACCGCAGATCAGCAGCAATCGCGGCAACGCGGCGAGCTCCGCGACAAGCGCGCGGTCGAGCGGGCGCCCCTGCGGCGTCAGCAGCACGACCGTGGCGGGCTCCGGCGCGAGCGGGCGGATCGCCTCGACCGCGGCGAACAGCGGCTCCGGCTTCATCACCATCCCCGCCCCGCCCCCGAACGGATAGTCGTCCACCGTGCGATGGCGGTCCGTGGCCCACGCGCGCAGGTCGTGCAGCTGCACGTCGACGAGCCCCGCATCGCGCGCCCGCTTGAGGATCGACTCGTCGAGCGGACCCGCGAACATGCCGGGAAAGAGCGTCAGCACGTCGAAGCGCATCAGCAGCGCGTCCCTCTGCGCATCGCGGTGCGCAACGCGCGCACGCTACGCGCCGTGCGCGGTGCGGCCCTGCAGCAACTCGCACGCATGCGCGAGCGCGGGCAGCACCGCCTGCAGGCTCTCGCGCGCGCCGCGCTCGCTGCCGGGCAGGTTCACGATCAGCGTGCGGCCGCGCACACCGGCGAGCGCGCGCGACAGCATTGCGAGCGGCGTGCTGGCCCGGCCGGCGGCGCGCATCGCCTCCGCGATGCCGTCGACGCGGAAGTCGAGCACGCCGGCCGTCGCCTCGGGCGTGCGGTCGCGCGCGGCGAGCCCGGTGCCGCCCGCGGTGACGACGACGCCGAGCGCGCGCACGTCAGCCCATTCGCGCAGCAGCGCCGCGATCGCGTCCGGCTCGTCCGCGACGATCTGGGCGGCAACGACCGTGAAACCGGCGCCGCGCAGCAGTTCAGCGGCGGCCGGGCCGGCCGTGTCGACGCGCTCACCACGGGCGCCCGCGTCGCTGACGGTGAGCACGCCCGCCGTGAGCGCCACGGCCGACGCGTCGCCCGCTGTCGAGGCTTGCGTTGGCGGCATCAGGTCGTCCCCTCGCGGCGCGGCGCCATCGTAGCAGCGACCCTGCGCCAGCCTTGCTGGAACTGCAATACTGCGCGTGTTTACAGGCAAATGGGGTGCGTGGTAGGGTTTTGGCAGCGCGATGGGGAAGAGTGGGGAGACCCCCCTCCCCCGTTCGCGCCAGGCGGGTCGGCTCGGTGTTCATCGGCACGTACGAGCACGCGGTAGATGATCGCGGCCGGGTAGCCATCCCCGCCCTCTACCGCGTCGCGTTCGCTGCCGGGGGCGTCGTCCGGCCGGGGCCGGAGGGTTGCGTGGAGCTCCACACCGAGGCCGACTTCAACCGCCGCGCCGAGGAGCTGAGCGACGCCGTGAGCCTGCGCACCGAGGCTGGCCGCGACGAGCTGCGCGAATTTTTCGCCGACGCCTATCCCGTGGAGCTGGACCGCCAGGGGCGCATCCTGGTCCCGCAGGCCGTGCGCACGCTCGTGCCGCTGGAGCCGCGAGTGCTCGTGCGCGGGTGCGGCGGGCACCTCGAGATCTGGGGCCGCGACCGCCACGAGGCGCGCCAGCGCGCGCGCCGCGAAACGCCGGCCGGCTCCGCTGTGGGGGCGGCGTGACCACGCCATCCGAGTACACCCCCCGCCACGAGCCGGTGCTGCTGGCCGAGGTGGTGCGTGGGCTCGGCGTCCGCCCGGGCGGCCGCTACGTCGACGCGACGGTCGGGCTCGGCGGGCACGCCGAGGCGATCCTCGAGGCCGCGCAGCCGGGCGGCCGGCTGCTGGGCATCGACCGCGATGGCCACGCGATCTGCGCGGCACGCGAGCGGCTGGCGCGCTTCGGCGACGCCGTCGTGCTGGTGCGCGGCGTGTACTGGGAGGTCGCCCGCATCGGCGCCGAGCACGGCTTCGAGCGCGTGGACGGCGTGTTGTTCGACCTCGGCGTCTCGTCGCTGCAGCTCGACGCGCCGGGCCGCGGGTTCTCCTTCCTGCGCGATGAGCCGCTGGACATGCGCATGGACGACCGCGCCGCCCTGACGGCGGCGGAGGTGGTGAACACGTACGACGAAGTAGCACTCGCCGACGCGATCTGGCGGTTCGGCGAGGAGCGGCGTAGCCGGCGCATCGCGCGAGCGATCGTGGCACGGCGGCCGCTGCGGACGACGGGCGAGCTGGTCAGCGCCGTCGAGCAGGCCGTGGGAAGGCGTCAGGAAGGTCCAATTCACCCCGCCACTCGGACCTTCCAGGCGCTG
>CAMDBZ010000174.1 GCA_945889565.1 Thermoflexus hugenholtzii JAD2
TGCATTGGTCGCCTCCGCGGCGGCCGACCGCGAGGCGCTCGCCGCGCAACTGCGCGACGCGCGTGTGCAGGTGCGCGAGCAGGAGCTGCTGGCGAGCGCCTACGCCGCGCAGGTGAGCGCCGCCCGCGAGTGCGTGGACGGTTACCGGCGCGCGCTCGCCTACGCGGTGCAGCTCGAGCCGTTCGCCGCAGGTGAGCCGCTGGTGGCGGCGCAGGGCAGCTGCGAGCGCGCCCTCCGCTAACGTCGAGGCGCTAGGCCGAGCCGAGTCGCTGGGAGAAGCGCAGCTAGGGCGCGACGCGGCGGGCGGAGCGGGTGTCCGGCGGGGGCTGCGACTCGGCGCGCTCGAGGCGCGCGAACAGCGGCGCGACCACCTCCGAGGCGCCGCGCACCGACTCGCGAATCGCCCCCATCCAGAACTCCGCCACCGGCGCGAGGTCGGCTTCGCTAAAGCGCTGCTCCACCATCTCGTACGAGTCGCGCCGGTAGAGCACGACGTCGATGGGGTAGTCGACGTCCGAGGCGCTGGTGCGGGTGGCGTCGAAGGACAGCAGGCCGTCGCGCAGCGCGTCGGCGAGCGAGCGCTCGTAACGCCAGACGCGGTCCAGCAGCGGCTTGCCGTAGCGCGACTCGCCGATGATCACGTAGGGCGTGCCCTCGCCCACCTCGATCCAGTTGCCCTCGGGGTAGATGAGGTAGAGGTGGTGCTCCGTGTCGTTCTCCAGCTGGCCGCCGAAGATGAGGTGCAGGTCCCAGAACAGCCCGCCGGCGCGCAGCCACTCCTGGTCCTCGTCGCGAGCGCGGCGGATCTCCTGCGCCAGCAGGTTCGCCGCCTTGTACATGCGGTCGATGTTCGTCTCGTCCTCGGCCAGCCGCGCGTCGAAGTAGGTGATCGCCTTGTCGCGGGCGGAGCGCAGGCCGCTCGTCAGGATGAACATCGAGTGCGACGGGTACTGGTGCACGGAAATCTTCTTGGCGACGGACGTCTCGGTGCCGCTCGTGATACGGGTATCGGCGAGCGCGAGCAGGCCCTCGGCGCATTTCATGCCCAGGCAGAAAGTCACGGTGCTACCTCGATCTCGGCGACGGGTGTGAGCGGCCATCGTACGGCCTGCGGCGCGCGCGGACGATGCGGGAACCGCCGTGGGCGGTCGAGGACGCCCCCCCCTCGTGATTCCGCTGCCGACGCCCGCGCAGGCTGGACGTCAGGGAGCGGCGGGCTCCGGGAGCGCGCGGAACGCGGAGGCGGTCAGCGCGTCGTTAAGCGAGATCAGGCGGCGCTGCAGCTCGTCCATGTACTCGTGCAGCGAGCGCGCCATCAGCTCCGGCGCGCTCACCGACTCGAGCTCGAGCTGGAGCGCCGCGAGCAGCGCGCGCGCGCTCGCGAGGTAGGACAGCCGCGCGGTGGCGCTCGCGCGCTGCAACGCGTCGCCGAGCGCGCTGAGCGCGAACAGCAGACTGCGCGGAAACGCCCGGTCCAGCAGCAGGAACGCGATCACCGCGGGGCCGGACACCTCCGCGCGCGCGGTGCGGCGGAACGCCTGCCAGGCGCTGGCCGCGCGCAACACCGCCGCCCACTGCAGACCGGGGTCGAACCCCCCGGCGCCGAGCCCGTGCGGCAGCAGCGCCGGCTGCTTCGCGTCCACGAAGCGTGTGAGCATGTCCGCGCGCTCCAGGAACAGGCCGGCGCGGAACCACTGGTAGCCCTCGTCGTGCGGCGTCGCATGGTCCAGCAGCGATTGCAGCACCCAGGCGCTGCGCCGGACGCGGCCGGTCAGCTCGCTCAGCGTGACGTGCTCCAGCGCGTCGATCGGCTGCAGCCACAGGTACAGCACGTTGAGTTCCTCCCACGCCTCGCGCGGCAGAAACTCGCGGCACACACGCGCGAGCTCGCGCGCCTTCCCGACGCTCGAGCGGATCGAGCTCGGGTTGGCGTGATCGAGCAGGAAGAACGTCGCGGGTGACGAGGTGCTGGCGACTGCCCGGTAATCGTCGAGCAGGCCCGTGGCCGCGAGCACCGGCTCCCACAGCGCGGCGTCGCCGGCGCCGTGCGGCAGCGCCTCGATCGCCGCGTAGTACTCCACGTCGGCGAGCCGCGCGGAATCCTCTGCGCGCTCCAGGTAGCGGCCGAGCCAGAACAGGTGCTCCGCCATGCGGCTCAGCACCCGCCGCCGCCCCCGTCCGCCGCTGACGCCCCGGTCAGCACCCACGTGTCCTTGCTCCCACCACCGCGCGACGAGTTCACGATGTACGAGCCCTCCGCGAGCGCGACGCGGCAGAGCGCCCCGGGCAGCACCCACGACTGTGCGGCGGTGATCACGTACGGGCGCAGGTCCGCGCGGCGCGGCGCGATGCGGTCGCCGATGATCGTCGGGATCGTGCTGAACTCCTGCAGCGGCTGCGCGATCCACTCGCGCGGCGCCGCCTCGATGCGTTCGAGCGCCGCGCGCAGCTCCTCGTCGCTCGCCTGCGCGCCGATCACGATGCCGGCGCCGCCGGACGCGTTGGCCGGCTTGAGCACGAGGTCGCGCGCGTGCTCGCGGATCTGCGCCAGCTCCTCCGGGACGATCGCCGCGAGCGTCGGCACCGCGTCCAGCACCGGCTCCTCGTGCAGGTAGTAACGGATCAGCTCCGGCACCCAGCGAAACACCAGCTTGTCGTCCGCGACGCCGGCACCGGGCGCATTGACGAGCGTGACGTTGCCCGCCTGGTACGCGCCGAAGATGCCCGGCACGCCCACGAGCGAATCCGGGTCGAACGCGAGCGGGTCCAGGTACTCGTCGTCGATGCGGCGGTACACGACGTCGACGCGCTGCAGCCCGGACGTCGCCCGCAGGTAGACCACCTCATCGTGCACGACGAGGTCGGACGGTTCGGCCAGCTCGACGCCCATCTGCTGCGCCAGGAACGAGTGCTCGAAGTACGCGGAGTTGTACATGCCGGGCGTGAGCACGACGACGGTGGTGGTGCCGGTGGCACGCGGCGGGCGCACCGCCAGCAGCGCCGCGCGCAGTCGCGTCGGGTAGTCCGACACGGGCGCGACGTCGTGCGCGGCGAACAGCTCCGGCGCGACGCGCAGCATCACCGCGCGGTTCTCCAGCACGTACGACACGCCGGAGGGCGTGCGCAGGTTATCTTCCAGCACGACGTAGCGGCCGTCTGCCCCGCGCACGAGGTCTGTGCCCACGATGTGCGCGTACACGCCGAGCGGCGTGCGAAAGCCGTTCATGCGCGGCTGGTAACCGGGCGCGCCCAGCACCACCTCGGCGGGAATGACGCCGTCGTGCAACGCACGACGCTCGCCGTACACGTCGCCGAGGAACGCGTTGAGCGCACGCACGCGCTGGATGAGGCCGCGCTCGATCTGCGCCCACTCGCGCGCCGCGATCACGCGCGGGATGAGGTCGAACGGGAAAATGCGCTCCACGCGCTCGTCGCCGGCGCCCAGTCCGAAGGTGACGCCGCTCGTGAGCAGCGCCGCCTCCGCGCGGTCCTGGCGCGTGCGCAGCTCCGCGATGCCCCACTGCTCGAATAGCCGCGCGAGATGCGCGTACGCGCCCCGCACGCCGCCGTGCTCGTCCAGCAGCTCGTCCCGACCGGGTGGATCGTAGCCGGCGAGGAGGGGGGGCTGCATCGACTGCACTCTCGCGCGTGCCACCGGTTGGGCGGAGTGTACCGCCGACGATGCCGCGGCAGTCGAGCGCCGCTCAGCAAGGTTGTCCATGTGTCCGTCGCCGGTTAGCCCCGCGCTTGCGCCGTGCGTGGCTGGCCCGCGCGCTGCTGTGTGCTTCCAGCCTGCCCGGCACGGGCCTGCCCGTACCCGCGGCTGAAGAGCGTCGGCGATGGCGTGCGCAGCGCGGGCCTTGGAGCGCTGGGACGCG
>CAMDBZ010000175.1 GCA_945889565.1 Thermoflexus hugenholtzii JAD2
TAGCGAGAGTCGTCGTACTGAGGGTCGTCGTACTGGGGGTCGCCGAGCTCGGCGGCGGCGGCGAGCCATGCGTCGCGGCGCGGGGCGGCGCCACGGGCGAGTACCCGCGCGTGGTAGGCGATGACGGCGGCGAGCAGCGTGAGCGGCAGGCCGACGGCAAGGCCGAGCAGCAGGGCGGCGACGGTGCTCATGCGGCCTCCCCGCGCTGCGATCGGCCCATGCCGGTGCGCAAGCGCCCGAGTGCTCGGGCGTGGAGCTGGCAGACGCGCGACTCGGAGACGCCGAGCACCTTGCTGATTTCGCGCATCGTCAGCTCTTCCTTGTAGTAGAGCGAAAGCACGAGCTGCTCGCGCTCCGGAAGTTCCCGAATGGCTGTCGAGAGTTCCCCGATCAATTCGGTGCGTTCGATGCCGAGGGTGATGTCCTCGGCGGAGGGATCGGCGACGGAGATCTCGCCCGGGCCGTCGTCCTCGTCGTCGACGGGGCCGACCATCTCGAGTGAGACGGTGACCCACGAGGCGTCGACGATGTCCTGGAGGTAGCGCGCGAGGGGGATGCCGAGCGTATCGGCGACTTCCTGGTCGTTGGGCTCGCGGCCGAGCGTGGCGGTGAGATCGACGGTGGCGGCGGCGGCGTCGCGGGCTTTCTGGCGCACGGAGCGCGGGAGGCGATCGAGGGCGCGGAGCGCGTCGATGATCGCGCCGCGCACGCGCGAGATCGCGTACGTCTCGAACTTGACGCCCTTCGACGAGTCGAAGCGCTCGACGGCCTCGATCAGCCCGATCGTGCCGTAGGAGAGGATGTCCTCGTAGTCCAGGATCGCGGGCAGGCTGATCGCGAGGCGGCCGATCACGTACTTCACCAGCGGCGCGTACTGCAGGATCAGGCGCTCGCGCAGCACGGCGTCGCGGGACGTCATGAAACGCTCCCACATCTCCTGGGTCGTCGGCGGCGTATCCGTACGCTCAGCCACGGGGGACCGTCCTTACCATCGTGGGCGGGGCGCTCATGCGGCGCTCTGCCCGGTCGTGCCGTCGCTGGGGTTCGCGGGGGCGGGCAGCGCAGGCTGCGGGCGGCCGTCCGCGGGGGGCGGGGACGCGTCGGCGCGGTGGCGTCCGCGCGCGCCCGGTGTGGCGGGCGGCTCGTGCAGGCGATCGACGGCGGGGCCGGGGCGCGGGGGCGCGGTGCCGACCACCAGCTCGCCGATGTACGCGACGATGCCGACGGCGCAGCACGCGACGACGCCGCGCAGGATCGCCACTTCCGGCGTGTAGCCGGCCTGCCACGACACGGCGCCGACGACAAGTGCCGCGACGCCCGCGAGCACGAGCCCGAGTTGCAGCACGGCCATCAACGCACGCCCTTGCGCATGAACTGCACTTGCTGTTGGAAGACGAAGCGCACCACGCGGTCCTGCACCGCGCGCGGCAGATCCTCGAAGTGGGCGTTGACGCGGTACGTGGGGCGGGGGCCCGTGGCCGCCAGCTCGTCCGTGGTGATGACGCGGACATCGGCTTCGACGGGGTCGCCGGCGAGGTCGAACATCAGCCGCACGCGCTCGCCGGGCGCGACGTACTGGCGGGTGGTGAGCTGCACGCCGCCGCCGCTGATGTCGCGGATCGCCGCGTCGAGGCGCGTGCGCTCCTCGCCGTCCGCGGTGAGCGCGGCGGCGTAGCGCGGGCGGATGGTGAGCGCGAGGCGGAAGAACTCGCGGCGCTCGCTCTGCTCGACAGCGCTGGGGCGGTCGACGTACAGCACCTCGATGGGCGCGGTGTCGACCTGCTGGACGCGGCTCAGGCACGTGAAGAGGCGGCCGTGCAGCTCCAGCATGAGCATCACGTCGTCGCCGCGCGTGACCGCGAGCGTCTCCGTGCCGCGGCGTGGCATGTCGAGCCGCACGGTCTCTGGCGAGACCTGACGGATCACGGAGAGGAAGCCCTGCGACAGCGCGCCACCGTCGCGCAGGACGCTGACGCGC
Source organism: Thermoflexus hugenholtzii JAD2 (assembly GCA_945889565.1). Taxonomy (GTDB): domain Bacteria; phylum Chloroflexota; class Dehalococcoidia; order UBA2979; family UBA2979; genus SHYP01. The sequence goes on from CAMDBZ010000175.1 coordinate 1,979, forward strand.
TGGCCGGGGCGCAGGTCGATGTAGCTTGGCATCGAGAGGCTCCCCGTTAACCGGCGCGCGCGGCGCGCGTGCGTGCGGGGGCGCGCTTCGGCGTGGCGGCGGCCGCGGGTGCATTCGTCGCCGTGTTGCGCTTCGGCGCCGTCGCTGTTGCGACAGGAGCGGCCGTGACGCGAGCATCGGTGGCGGTGGGCCAGCGGTGCTCGATCACCGCGGCGGCGAGCGCACTGTTGTCGGCGCCTCGCGGTGCGCTGCTGACGGTGTCGTCGTGCGTGCTGAAGGCGATGCCGACGCGCGTCGCGGCGGCGAACGCGAACGCGGCGCCAAAGCTTGCGGCTTCGTCGCAGCGGGTGAGCACGAAGCCCTGCGGCGTGGCTCCGCGGAACGCGGCGCCGATGCGGGTAAGGTCGTCGTGCTTCATCGTGGCGGGAACGGTAAGCAGCACGGCACGCTCGGGAACGGCCTGCAGGAACGCCTGCAGCTCAGCCATGCGCTCCCGGCGCAGGCCGGAGTTGCCGGCGGTGTCGACGATCACGATGTCGGCGGCGTGCTCGGCGATCAGGCCCTGCAGCTCACCGGGTGTGTAGCAGCTGCGCACGGGAATGTTCGTGGCGGTGCCGTACGCCTGCAGCTGCTGCGGCGCACCGGCGCGATCGACGTCGGTGCCGGCGATGGTGACGCGCAGGCCTTGCCGCTGTAGTTGGAGCGCGAGCCGCACGGCGAATGTGGTCTTGCCGGCACCCGCGGGGCCGACGACGAAGATCGTGGCGGGGAGCGCGGAGAGATCGACGGCGGCAGTGGCGGGGAGCTGCGCGGCGAGGCGCTCGAGCGCGGCGTCCCGGACGCTGTGCTCGGCAGCGTCGGTGGGCAGCGAGGCGGTAATGTGCTGGAGCGCGGGGAGCAGCACGTCCGGCGGGACGCCCTGGTCCAGCAGGTCGGCGCGCAGCTCGAGCACGGCGGCGGGCGCGTCGTTCAGCGTGTCGGAGGCGCGATCGAGTGCGAGCCGGCGCACGAGCGCGCGCACCTCGGACAGGCTGGCGGCGAGCTGCTGGAGCGTGGTTTCGTCGTGCGCGGATGCGGTCGGCGCGACGGGCGCGGGTGCTGCCGGAGCGCGGCGCGCGCGTGCGACGGGTGCAGGGACGCCCGTCGCCTCGGAGCCGGCGGCGCGCGCGCTGCCGGCGGCGGGGTTGGCGAAGGGCGGCGCGAAGGCGTCGGACTCGGCGGCCAGGGCCGTGGCGGCGCGGCGCGCTTCGGCGCGGACCTGTTCGATGCGGCCTGTTTCGATGCGACGGGGCGCAGCGGGCACCTCGGCGGGCAGCGACACGTCGAGCGTGTGGCCGGTGGCGGCGGCCTCCGCGACGCTGCGCACGAAATCGTGCACGGCGACGTCATCGTCCAGCGCGCGGTCCGGCATGTAGGCGTCGACGTCGGCGGGGAGGCCCGCGACCACCTCGACGAACTCGCGGCGGCCGAAGCCGGCGAGGCCGGGCGCGAAGGCCTGGCGCGTGGAGACGATCAATGCATCGTCGCCGAGCGCCTCCCGCACGCGTGCGTACGCTTCGGCCAGCGTGTCGGCTTGAAAGCGCTTAACGCGCATCGTCGTGTACCTCCACCATGCCGAGGGCTTCGACCTCGACTTCGCTGGCGATCTCGCCGTAGGCGAGCACCGGGAGTTGCGGGAGCGCGCGCTCGAGCAGCCGCCGCAGCGGGCGGCGCACACGCGCCGAGGTGAGCAGCGCGACCTGGTGGCCGCGCGCGGCGGCGCGCTCCACTTCCTGCGCCACCGCGGTGACGAGGCGCTGCATGAGCGCGGGCTCCACGAGCAACGCGACGCCGGTCTCAGTGGGCTGAAGCGCGCCGGCGAGCGTCTGC
>CAMDBZ010000176.1 GCA_945889565.1 Thermoflexus hugenholtzii JAD2
AGCGCGCCCCAGCGCAACACCCACCATGCCGACGCGAGCACGTCGCCGCCGAGTATCGTCATCTGCGCGTACAGCGCCGGGTCCTCGCCCGCGAGCGCCGAGAGCCGCTCTGCCTCGCGCACGAACTCGACAGGGTTGCCGTGCGCGAACGTCGTCGTGAGCGCCCACAGCCCGGCCGCGAACACCAGCGGCACGAGGAACGCCAGCGCGGTCGCCTCGGCTCGGTCGCGCTCGCGCACCGCGCCGCGTGCGCCGGCGACCCACATCAGCGCAAGCACCATCGCTGCCGCGACCAGCACGACGTTGTAGCGCAGCAAGAACGCGGCGCCCATGGCCGCGCCTGCGCCGAGCACGGGCGCTGTGGTGTCCGTCTCGAACCAGCGCAGCAGTTGCCCGCACGCGACGAGCAGCAGCGTCGCGTACAGCGCCTCGGGCAGCCCCGTCGCGCCGGCGACCAGCAGCAGCGGATGCAGTGCGAAGGCCGCCGTGAACAGCATGGCCGGCACGCGCCCGAGCCGCGCCCAACGCGCGAGGTCGGCCGCTGCGAGCACGCCCGCGCCGCCGAGCGCCGCCGTCCCCAGCGCCACCGCAAGCCCGCCATCGAGCGCGCCGGGTAGCAGCGCGAACGGCAGCGCGAGCGCGGTCGGCAGCGGCGGCCGCTCGAGGCCAAACGCGGCCGGCGTCGACGCGACGCCGTGCAGCAGCGTGCCGAGGTGCGCGGCGCGCGCGTGCGCTTCGTCCGCCGCGATGTCGAGCCGGCCCGCCAGCGCGTACGCGAGCGCGAGGTAGCCCGCCGAGACGGCGAGCGCGCTTGCGCCGCGCAGGCCGATACGCGGACGCGCGCGCACGCGGACACGAGCTGCGGGCACGCGGGCAGCGCCGATCATCGTTGCTCCGCCGAGAATTCGACGAGCTCGTCGATCGTGGACATGTCGGCGAGGCCGTGGATCGTCTTCTCCCAGTAGAACGGGCGATAGAACAGCTGCAGGAAGCCCTTCCACGCGGCGACCGACATCAGCACCCAGTACACCGGCGACAGTAACGCCCACTTCACGAGCGAGTAGTAGCGACGCCGCAGGCAGCCGGCCACGTTCATGTACGCAAACGCGAAGTTGCCCGCGTACAGCGAGACCGCGCCCATGTAATACACGGGCGCTGGGAAGACCTCCTGGATCACTCCCCAGTGCGTGACGAACCAGAGCCCTGTCAGGGCCCACAGCACCGGGTTGAGCAGGAACCCGAAGAACGTCCCGCCGATGACGAGCTGGAACGAGATGAAGCCGCCGAACCCGAGCTGTCGCATCAGCAGCAGCGGGTGGCGCATGTGCACGAGATACGTCTGGATGTACCCCTTCACCCAGCGCGAGCGCTGGCGAATCCAGTTGTCGAGCACGGAGTTGGCTTCCTCGAACGTCGTCGAGTCCACGACAGCGGTGCGGCCGCCGAGCTTGAAGATGCGCAGCCCGAGATCGGCGTCCTCGGTGACGTTGAACGGGTCCCATGCGCCCGCGGCGCGCAGCCCCTCGGTCTTGAAGTGGTTGGAGGTGCCGCCGAGCGGGATCGGCGCGCCCGACGCGTCCAGGCCCGGCAGGAACAGGTCGAACCATGTCGAGTACTCGGTCGTGAACCACTTTGTCAGCACGTTCTGGTTGCGGTTGTAGTAGTTCAGCTTGGTCTGGATGCACACCACCTCGGGCGCCGAGATGGCGAAGGCGACCAGCACTTTCTTGAGCTGATCAGCCTCAGGGATGTCCTCCGCGTCGTAGATCACCACGTACTCGCCGCGCGCGTGCAGCAAGCCGTAGTTGCACGCCTTCGGCTTTCCCTTCGGGCGCCCGTCCGGCACGATCGTGATGTCGAAGTAGGGCGGCAGCCCGGCCGCGCGCGCGGCGGCGATCGTCTCGACGTCGTCTTCCTCGAGCAGCAGCTTCACGTCGAGCTTCTCTTTGGGGTAGTCGAGCCGCGACAGCCCGCGTACGAGCAGCGGCAGCACGGCCGATTCGCGATAGAGCGGGATCAGCAGCGTGTACACGGGCAGGTCGCGATCGCGCAGCGCGGCGACCGCCTCGGCCGTCACCGGGACCTCGAGCGTGTGCGAGAGCGCACGGTAGATGAGGTAGAACTTGTACCCGGAGAACGCGAGGTAGAACACCGTGCTGGCGGCCAGCAGTACGATCAGCACCGGCACCGTCCACAGCACGAGCCCGGCGACGAGCAGGATCGCGGCGATCGACAGCACCCAGCGCTGCCCGCGGCTCAGCACCTGGTGCGCGGAGTCTCCGGGGAAGCGCTGCAGCAAGTCCTCCGTCGAGTGCTGCAGGTACTGCTCGTGGTAGATGCGCTCGAGGCCGTCGCGCACGTCGTCACGCGTGGTTACGACGAGCTTCACGGGCCGCGCGAGCAGCAGCGCCGCCTCGGCGATCGCGGCGGTGTCCATCGGGTCCTCGACGGCGAGCGTGACGGTACCCGCACCGTCCCTGGCGATCGGCAACATTGCGTGCGCGCGCGCGAACGCTTCCGGCAGCAGCGTGACGACGGCGCGATCGAGATCCATGCCACGGATGGCGACGAACGGAAGCTGCTGCTGCCCGGCGATGTGGCCGGCGAGCTCGTCCGCCGAGATCGCGCGCAGCGACACGAGCGCCTGGCCGAGCCGCACGCCGCTCTGCTCGGCCAGCGCGAGCGCGCGGTCCAGCTGGTCGCGCGTCACCAGACCGGCATCGAGCAGCAGGTCGCCCAGGGCGGGCTGTCCGTGCGCGCGCAGCGACGCCTCGCGGATCGTATTGCGCGTCGCCGGGCGGATTGCAAAGTCCTCGCCCAGCAGCCTGCGGAGCTCCGCGCGGCCTGCGGCGTCGAGCGGGTCCGCGAGCGCGAGCACGAGCTCGCCGGCCACGCGCGCGATCGGTAGCGCGCCCAGCCGCTCGCTCTCCGCGATGCTGAGCAGGCGTGCAAGCGGCGCGTCGACGGGGTCGACGGGCGCCGCGGCGTGCGTGTCGGCAGCGTCGCGGCGCAGCTCGATGACGCGCGCCCCAAGCACGGCGGCGAACGCTGCGGCGAGCGCTTCCGGGCGCAGCAGGTGCAACTCCCGCGCCGCGATGTCGAGCGGCTCGCGCTCGTGCTGCGCGCGTCCCAACAGCGCGAGCGCCTGCGCGCGTGGCACGTCGTGCCGCTGCTCGAGCACGCGCGCGAGCGCGATGTGCCACGGGGAGAGCGTCGCGAGATCGACGGCAGCGAGGTCGGCGCGCGCGCGCGCCAGCTCGGTCGTGCTCGCCCACGCAACCGACACGCGCGACGCATGCGCGGCATCGAGCGTGACATCAGGCGTCGCATTGCCGTCGTTGCTCGCGACGACAGTGCGCAGGGCGCCCTGCCGCAGCAATGGCAACGGCGCGTCGGCCTCGTGCGGGCCGTCGAGGGGGATCGCGTCGGCTTGCGGATGCAGCAACAGGCGGCGGATGCGCGGGGCGCCCGTCGCCAGCGCCAGCGCGTCGGCGCGCGCGTCCCCCTCGAGCCCGCGCCATAGCACGGCGAGGCGCGCGGCGGCGCTACCGCGGTGGTGCTCGACGGCGGCGGCCGCGCTTGCTGACAGGAAGCCGGCGGTCTGCAGCAGCTCGATCAACGCAGCGGGGTCGTCGGCCACGGACACTCCCCATGTGCCGCTGCGCTCGTCCTGCGGCAGGTCGGCGAGCAGCGCGTCGAGCTGCGCGGGTGTCGCGTACAGCGGGTGCACCTCGGCGCGCGTCGCCGCCGCGAGCGCCCGCAGCGTGCGCGCGTCGGCGGGGTCGGCCAACGCGACGGTCGTGCGGTCGCCGCCGCCGACTGGCACCGCCCGCAGCCGCTCGCAG
>CAMDBZ010000177.1 GCA_945889565.1 Thermoflexus hugenholtzii JAD2
GCAGCACCGAGGCGCGCGGGATCGGCGGCAGCAGGAACGGCCGCAGCCGCGCCGGCCGCACGAGCTCGAACCCGGCCGCGCGCCCCGCCGCCACCAGTGCCCGCGTCGACCGCAGCCGCGGCTCTCGCACAGCCGGCGCCAGCCAGCGCTGGTTCCAGCGGTCGAGCCGCACGCTGCCCGACGGCGCGAACTCCCACAGCAGCGCCAGCCCGCCCGGCGCGAGCACCCGCCGCACCTCGGCGAGCGTCGCGACGAGCTCGCCGTCGTCGAGGTGCTTGAGCACATAGCCCGCAGTCACCACCTCGAAGCTGCCGCCGGCGAACGGCAGCGCGGTCGCGTTCGCTCGCGCCAGGCTCACGCGCTGGCCGACCCGCGCCAGGTCCCGCCGTCCGAGGCTCAGCGCCGCCCCCGAGAAGTCCACGCCCACCGGCGGCTGCGCGAAACGCACACGGTCCGCGATCAGCCGCAGCAACCCCCCGCGCCCGCACCCGATATCGAGCCAGCGCTGCTCGGGCTGCACGCGCAGCTCCTCCGGCAGGCGTAGCAGCGGGGTGTTCACGAGCCACTGGCCGGCGCCGCTCATCGCCCAGCGGATCGCCGCGCCGCTCACGCTTCGCTCGCGCAGCCACCGCTCGTACTCGCGTCCCCGTTTGGCCTCAGCTGGCATCGCGAGCGATCCTAGCAGCCGCGTCAGTCGAGGCGGAACGTCACGCGCACGCGCGCGCCGCGCTCGGCACCCCAGCGCGCCATCGCCGCGAGCTCGTCGAGGTGGTCCGCGAGCGCTTCGTAGCCCTCGATGAGCGCGCGCAGCTCGGCGTCGTCGGAGCGCAGCGCCGCCGCGGCCGCCTCGCAGGCCGCCGCGAGCGGCGCCGCGTCCTGCCATGCGTGCTCGAGCTGGTGCCGGTCGTCCTCGTCCTCGACATCGCGGTCGGCGTACGTCGTCAGCGGGCGCATGTCGATCTTGTGTCGCCGCTGCAGATGCAACGCCGCGCGCGCAAGCTCGTGCGTGCCGCCGAGCCGCACCGAGTACGCCCAGGACATGAAGGAGAGCAGCACGGTGGGGTCGCCGCCGAAGCCAAGCGGACACGGCTCGCCGGCGTCGAACTCGACGCGAAGCCCCTGCTCGTCGCCTAGCGTGCTAGACGTCGAGGGTGGCGTCGAGGGCGTGCGCCATGATGAACGCCTTGCGCGGCGGCACCTCGTCGCCCATCAGCTTCGTGAACAGGTCGTCCGCCTCGGCGGCGTCGTTCACCTCGACGCGCAGCAGCGAGCGGCGCGCCGGGTCCATCGTCGTCGTCCACAGCTGGTCCGGGTTCATCTCGCCCAGGCCCTTGTAGCGCTGGATCGTCACGTTCTTGCGCTCGCCCCCCGCGAAGAACGCCTCGCGCTCGACGTCCGAGAACAGCCACGTGACGTTGCGCCCCTGCTGCGCGCTGTAGAGCGGCGGCTGCGCGATGTACAGGTAGCCCGCGTCGATGAGCTGCGGCATGAAGCGGTAGAAGAACGTGAGCAGCAGCGTGCGGATGTGCGCGCCGTCCACGTCGGCGTCGGTCATGATGATCACCTTGTGGTAGCGGAGCTTCTTGAGGTCGAAGTCGTCGCCGAACGAGGTGCCGAGCGCCGTGATCACGATGCGGATTGCCTCGTGCGCCAGCATCTTGTCCAGGCGCGCCTTCTCGACGTTGAGGATCTTGCCGCGCAGCGGCAGGATCGCCTGCGTGCGCCGATCGCGCGCGCTCTTCGCCGAGCCGCCGGCCGAGTCGCCCTCGACGAGGTAGATCTCGGAGCGCCCCGGGTCGCTCTCCGAGCAGTCCGCGAGCTTGCCCGGCAGCATCGAGCCCTCGAGCACGCCCTTGCGCTGCACGAGGTCGCGCGCCTTGCGCGCCGCCTCGCGCGCGCGCGACGCCGTCAGCGCCTTGTCGATGATGCGCCGCCCCACCGACGGGTTCTCGTCGAGGTACTGCCCGAGCACCGACGCTACGACCGAGTCGACGAAGCCCTTCACCTCGGGGTTGCCGAGGCGCGTCTTCGTCTGCCCCTCGAACTGCGGCTCGGCGAGCTTCACCGAGATCACGGCGGAGAGGCCCTCGCGCACGTCGTCGCCGCTGAGGTTCGGGTCCTCGTCCTTGAGCAGCTTCGCGCGGCGCGCGTACTCGTTCAGCGCGCGCGTGAGCGCGGAGCGGAAGCCGGTCATGTGGCTCCCGCCGTCGATGGTGTTGATCGTGTTCGCGAAGGAGTGCACGGACTCCGTGAACGTGCTGTTGTACTGCAGCGCCACCTCGACCGCGATGTTCTCGCGCTCCGCGTTCACCACGATCGGGTCGGCGTGCAACGGGCCGCGGCCGCGGTTGATGTGGCGGACGTACGCTTCGATGCCGGAGTCGAAGTAGAACGACTGCTCCTGCCCGTCGCCTCGCAGGTCCACGAACTTGATCCACAGCCCCTTGGTCAGGTACGCCATCTCGCGGAAGCGCGCGGCGAGCGTCGCGAAATCGTAGTCGAGCGTCTCGAAGACCTCGGGGTCGGGGCGGAAGGTGATGGTCGTGCCGTTGTGCTCCGGGTGGGCGCCGCGCACCTTCTCCAGCGCCGCCGTGGGCGCGCCGCGCGAGTACGCCTGACGGTAGAGCGCGCCGTTGAGCGCCACCTCCGCCGTGAGCTCGACGGAGAGCGCGTTGACGACCGACGCGCCGACGCCGTGCAGCCCGCCCGAGACCTTGTACCCGCCGCCGCCGAACTTGCCACCCGCGTGCAGCACGGTGAGCACCGTCTCCAGCGCGGAGAGGCCGGTCTTCTCGTGGCGGTCGACGGGGATGCCGCGCCCGTTGTCGACGATCGTGACCTGGCCGTCGGGGTCGATCGTGATGTCGATGTGGTCGCAGAAGCCGGCCATCGCCTCGTCGACGGCGTTGTCGACGATCTCGTACACGAGGTGGTGCAGGCCGCGCTGATCCGTGGAGCCGATGTACATGCCGGGGCGGCGGCGCACCGCCTCCAGCCCCTCCAGCACCTGGATGTTCGCAGCGGTGTACTGCGGCGCGGGCGAGGCGCCGCGAGCCGTGCGACGTGTCGTACTGGTCATGCGTCCTCGCTCACTGAACCCTCACCCCCGGCCCCTCTCCCCGGGACGGGGCGAGGGGGGCTCGCGCACTATCGCGCTGGCGGATGCATGCCCGCCGGTGGTCGGGCGCGCCCGCGCCTCGCGAGTCGAGGCCGTGGGCGGCGGAAACTGTTTGTGGTAGCGCACAGTTTACCACGCCGGCCCGTAGCCGGAACGGCCTCGCAGGCAGCGTGACGGCCTGAGTCCGTGGCGCCGGAGACGCCTTATCATCGCTCAGTGGACGAGATCCGCATGGAGCCAATCGGCGTCGTCGAGGGCGCTGGCGACGACGTCGCGCGGCAGGACTGGTCGCGCGTGCGCAGCGCCATTCGCCTGCGCCCCGAGCTCGCCGACGCGCTGCTCGGCCTCGACGGCTACTCGCACGTGATCGTTGTCGCCTGGCTCGACCGCATCCCCGCCGAGCTACGCGAGCGCCGCCAGGCCTACCCCGCCGGCGACGAGCGGCTGCCGCTGCAGGGCGCGCTCGCGCTGCGCGGCGGCGCCCGCCCGAACCCCCTCGCCGTGACCGTCTGCCGACTGCTCGCCGTCGAAGGCGACGTGCTGCGCCTCGAGGGGCTGGACCTCGTCGACGGCACGCCGGTGCTGGACGTGAAGCCGTACATCCCGCACTACGACGCCGTGGGCAAGGCCTCGATCCCGCGCTGGGCGCGGGGCTGAGCGCCAGTTGCGACGTCCGGCGACAGCGCGCGCTGTCGCTGCCGCCCTTG
>CAMDBZ010000178.1 GCA_945889565.1 Thermoflexus hugenholtzii JAD2
GCGGCGCAGCGCTCGAAGTGCGGCTCGTCCGTCTCGATGCCGGCGACCGACGCGAGCAGCGCGCGCACCGTCCACAGCGGCAGCCCGATCACCGAGCAGCGGCAACCCTGGACACGGGCCGCCGGCGCGAACGTCGGGTGCTGCACTGCGTACGCGCCCGACTTGTCGAGCGGGTCGCCAGTTGCGACGTACGCCGCGAGCTCCGCGTCCGTGTACTCGCGCATCGTCACGCGTGTGACTGCGAGCGCGCTTGCCTCGCCCCCCGCCGCTACCACGGCGACGCCCGTCAGCACCTCGTGCGTGCGTCCGCGCAGCGCGGTGAGCGTGGCGATCGCTTCGGCCGCATCCGCGGGCTTGCCGAACACGCGCTCGCCGAGCGCCACCAGCGTGTCCGCACCGATCACCGCCGCGTCCGGGCCCGCGCGCTCGGCGCCTGCGCGCGCCTTGGCCACCGCCAGCGCGAGCGCGAGCTTGCGCGGCGTCCCCGTGAACGCCGCTTCGTCGACGCCCGCCGGCGCGACCGTGAACGCGAGCCCGAGCGCCGCCAGCAGCTCCGGGCGTCGCGCCGAGCCGGAGGCGAGCACGATGCGCACCGCGTGACCCCTCGATGGGCGTGCCGTCAGGAGGCTGACACCCGGTCGAGCGTCGCGACGCACTCGATGTGCTGCGTGTGCGGGAACATGTCCACCGGCTGCACGTCGACGAGCGCGAACCCGCCATCGACGAGCAGGCGCAGGTCGCGCGCGAGCGTCGCGGGGTCGCACGACACGTACACGAGCCGCCGCGCGGGCGACTCGAGGATTGCGCTCACCACTACCGGCTGGAGCCCCACGCGCGGCGGGTCGACGATCACGACGTCGGGCGCCGGCTCGAGCCCGGGCAGCAGCGCTTCGACCGAGCCCACGCGCCGCTCGACGTGCTCGTGCGCGGCCAGGTTCACGGCGGCGTCATCTCCCGCCGCTACCGACTGCTCGATGGTCAGCACGTGCGCGACGTGCGGCGCCAGCAGCGCCGCGAACGTGCCCACGCCCCCGTACGCGTCCACGACGACGTGCGGCCGTGCCGCCAGCACACGCTCGATCACGTGCGCGGCCAGCCGTTCCGCCTGTCGCGTGTTCACCTGGAAGAACGCCGACCCCGACACGCGGAAGCGCGCGCCGCCCAGTTCCTCCTCGTACGTCTGCTGGCCGCTCGCGACGTGGCGGCCGCGGCCCGGCCGCCAGCGCAGGCGCGGCTGCACCATCACGTCGCCGGTGTGCTCGCCCACGCGCACGCTCAGCTGCGCGGTCTGCATCGTCCGACCCTGCACCGCGCGCAGCGTCTCATTCACAAGCGGGTGCGCGATCAGGCACTCGTCGATGCGCAGGAAGCGATGCGTGCCGTGCTCCATGAAGCCGACATCGCCATCGCGGCGCACCGTGAAGCGCGCGTGGTTGCGGTAGCCCCACGGGTCCGCCATGCCGAGCATCGGTGCCAGCGGTGCCGCCTCGAACCGCCCGATGCGTCGCAGCTGCTCCGCGACCACCGCCGTCTTCAGCTCCAGCTGCAGCGCGTAGTCGGCGTGCTGCAGCTGGCACCCCCCGCACTGCCCGAAGTATGCGCACGGCGCGTCGACGCGGCCCGGCGCCGCCCGTCGCACCTCCACCGTCGTCGCCTCGACGTAGGACGGTTCGTCGCGCGTGATCTCGGCGAGCACCAGCTCGCCCGGCAGCGCCCGTTCCACGAAGACGATGCGCCCGTCCGGTGCGCGCCCCACGGCGCGCCCCCCGGCGGCGAATCCGGTCAGCTCCACCTCGATCGGCACGCGCGGCTGGTCGGCCAGGCGCGCGCGCTGCTTGCGTCGCCGCGCCGGTGGCCGCGCCTCGGGCACCCCTGCCACTACCTCGATCGTCATGCGTAGCAGCGTACCCGCCCGGCTCGCCCGGGGCGAATCACGCACCCCCGGCGCCGCCGCGTGTACCATCCGCCCGATGACCACGCGCGGACCGCTGCCCGCCACCACGCCGCTCCGCGAGATCGTGCGCGCCATCGTGAGCGTGCCCACCGCCCCCTACCTCGAAGCCGGCGTGCGCGCCCACATCCGCGAGTTCGCCGCCGAGCGCGCGCTCGACTGCGTGGAGGACGCGTACGGCAACGTCTACGGCCGCTACCGGCGCGGCCGCGCGGGCCGCCCGCTCGTGCTCGGCGCGCATATGGACCACCCCGGCTTCGTCGTCGCTTCGCGCCGTGGCCGCACGCTGGAGCTCGAGTTCCGCGGCGGCCTCGATGCAACGTACGGCCGTGGCGAGCAGCTACGCCTGTACCCGGCCGATCCCGCGGACCCCGCAGGGAGCGCGGAGCTCGGGACCGCCCGCATCGAGTCCGTACGCGCCGACGAGCGCGGGCGCATCGCCGGCGCGAGCGCGCGGCTCGCGCCGGGCGCAGAGGCGGTCGCGGGCGACCTCGCGCTCTGGGACGTGGCCGCGTGTGCCTTTCGTGGGGAGCTCGTGCTCGCGCGCCAGTGCGACGACCTCGCCGGCTGCGCCGCCGTGCTCGCGACGCTCGACTACGCCGCCGCGTTCCGCCCTCCCGGTCACCTGGTCGGCCTGTTCACCCGCGCCGAGGAGGTTGGCCTACGCGGCGCGGTGGTCGCCAGCGGCGCCGGCCTGCTCCCGGACGACGCCGTGGTGATCGCCGTCGAGACCTCGTCGCAGGCGGGCGGGCGCGCGCGCCAGGGCGACGGCCCGGTGATCCGCGTCGGCGACGCGATGCACGTCTTCTCGCCGGCCGTCACGCGCTGGATGACCGCGCTCGCGCAGGAGCTCGCCGCCGAGGACGCGACGTTCGCCTTCCAGCGCAAGCTCATGGACGGCGGCGTCACGGAGGCCACCGCGTACGACCTGCTGGGCTACGAGACCGGGGCGGCGTGTGTCGCGCTCGGCAACTACCATAACGCGGGGCCGCGCGGCCGCATCGCCGCCGAGACGGTGCACCTCGGCGACCTCGACGCGCTCGTGAGCCTGTTCGTGCACATGCTCGGGCGCCTGCCCGAGCTCGATCGCGCGCTGCCCGAGCTGCGCGCTCGCTTCGAGCGCATCGGCCGCGAGGCCCGCCCCGCCCTCCGCGCGACTCGGCGCACGTCGCCCCACCGCCCGCGCGCGTGACGGCCCGCGTCACCCGCGCCCGCGCGCCCGGCCACGGCCTGCTCGACGGGCGCGCCGCGGCGATCGCATGCGTGCTGCTGGCCGTCGCCCTCGCGCTCAGCGTGGCCGCCGCGCGCGCCGACAACTTCCCCGGCGACGAGCCGCTGGCGCGCGCCATCAACGGCGTCGGCGACTGGTATGAGCCGATTGCGAACCTCACGAACGCGGCCCCCGAACTGCTGGCGGGCGCGGCCGCGCTCGCCGCCGCCGCCGTGGCGTGGCGGCGTGGCCATCCCGACGCCGTGCTCGTGTGCGTGCTCGTCGTGCTCGCGCGCTGGCCGCTGACCGTGCTCAAGCCGCTCATCGACCGCCCGCGCCCGGCGGGGCTCGAGCTGCGCGAGGTGGCGACAAGCGAATCGTTCCCCAGCGGCCACGTGCTGACGATCGCGCTCGGCTTCGGCCTGTGGGTGCTGCTCGCGAGCGAGCTCGTGCCCGCGCGCCACGTGAGCGCGGTGCGTGTCGGCGCGGCTGTGGTCGTGCTGCTCGCGGGCGTCGCGCGAGTGTGGGCCGGCGTGCACTGGCCGTCGGATGCAATCGGGAGCGTGCTGTGGGCGGCCGTCGTGCTGGCAGCGGTGGCGGCGCTGCGGCCGCTGCTGCGCCGCGCGGTGGGAGGCTAGCGCAGGCGGCT